>JANODK010000293.1:0-2266 GCA_031412655.1 Chryseolinea sp. | reverse complement strand
TTTCCGAAGCCCTTCTAAGCAGGTAAGGCATTACCGAACGAACCGGACCATAGGGAACATATTTTGCCACTTTGTATCCGGCATTTGCCAGGTTGAAGGAGATGTTGTCACTCATACCGTAAAGTTGAGCAAACCAAATGCGCTCATCCGTATTTTTCATGCTGTGTTTCTCCATCAACACGGTAAGGTAATGGTTGCTGTACTCATTATGCGATCCGCACATAATAGAAATGCGTTGCTTATTCTCAATGCAAAATGCCAATGCCTGATTGAAGGCTTGATCAGTTGATTCTTTTGTTGGATGAATAGGACTAGGATAGTTCATCGCTTCTGCACGGGCACGCTCCTTTTCCATGTAGGCTCCTCGAACGAGTTTAGCACCCAGGAAATATTGGTGGGCAGTCGCAATATCAAATGCGTCCTGAAGATTCTTCAAAGATGCTGTTCGATAAAGCTGATAGGTATTGAACACAATGGCTTTCTCTAAATTATACCGATGCATCATCTCATCTGCCAACGCATCGATGGGATCTTGAATCCAAGTTTCTTCCGCATCTATCAAAACCTGAACTTTGTGAGCATGGGCCATAGCACAAATCCGGTCAACGCGATTGCGCACGCGACCGTATGCTTTTTCTTCTTCTTCCGTAAGCTGTGCTTTTGATTGAATCTTTTCCAGTAAGTCTGATGATCCAAGACCAGTCACTTTAAAAACAGAGAAAGGAAGATGGGTGGAGCGGCTTGCTTTTTCGATGGTACGCAAAATCTCTTCCATCGTCTCATCAAAACCGGATTCCGATTTTTCACCTTCTACTGAATAATCAAGGATGGTACCCACACCAAATTTTCCGAGTTGCTCTATCTCATCATCGCATTTCTCTAAACTTTCGCCAGCACAAAAATGGTTGAAAACTGTGCTTTTAATAAGAGACTCCACCGGCAGGTGAAGCTTGAGTGCAAGCTTTACTGACCCAGTTGCGATGGACGATATCCAGGGGTGATTAACAAGAGAAAAAATGAAGTTGGCTTTTCGTAGAGCAGCATTGTCTTTATATAAGAATGCCACTTTCGTGTCTTCGAATGAAATATGCGGTCCAGGTTCCATGTTCAAAAAAATTCGATCAAATATAGAGGTAATTTCACCTCGCAATCGATTTCAGAACAGGCTAAAATTGGGTTTGTTCACTTTTTGATACCTTTCGAATTAAAGATTTATAAAACGCTGATGCTCCCCGATAACATTTTGTTTTCCGACCAAATCGCAGAAGATTTAATTGCCTTTTTGAAGCAAAAAAATTACAGCAAGCTGGCGTTATTGGCCGATGAACATACTCTTGAACATTGCTATCCTATTATTCAATCCACACTGAGTGAACATTTCACAATTGAGGTAGGCAGCGGTGAAGAACAAAAGAATCTTAACACCTGTCAAACAATTTGGCAAGCCTTAACTGATCATACCCTCGATCGCCATGCATGCCTCTTGGTTCTGGGCGGTGGAGTACTTGGAGATATGGGCGGATTCTGCGCCTCAACGTATAAACGAGGTATAGATTTCATCCTGATCCCAACAACATTATTAGCACAAGTCGATGCCAGCATTGGTGGAAAATTGGGGGTGGACTTTAATCACTTCAAAAATCACATTGGCGTATTTAATCAACCCGCACTTACTATACTTCACAGTGGTTTCCTAAAAACATTGCCAGTTGCGGAATTGCGTTCGGGTTATGCGGAGGTAATCAAGCATACATTGATTTCAGATAAGTCCATGTGGGACGAAATTTCAACCAAATCCTTGGACGATCAGGATTGGAATAAAATCTTAAAGCACTCCGTTGAATTTAAGGCGGGTGTGACGCAAAAAGATCCAACGGAAACAGGCCTTCGTAAAATCCTGAATTCAGGACATACTATTGGACATGCTTTGGAAAGTTACCTGCTGGGCTCCGGAAGAAAAATCCTTCATGGGGAAGCCATTGCAGTCGGATTAATTACGGAGGCATCAATAGCGAAGAATCGAAAAATGCTTAGTGATCTTTCCTTTCAGCAAATAACGGCTTACGTGCTGAAGATCTTTGGGAAGGTGAAATTCGAATCAAAAGAAGTTGGGGGAATTGCGAGCTTAACGCTGCAGGACAAAAAAAATAAAGGCTACAAAATTCTATGTGTCCTTCCAACTGAAATTGGAAAGGCATCTTGGGATGTGGAGATTAGGCTGGAAGAGGTTGAGAATGCATTGCTATTCTACCTAACACTCTAAACG
>JANODK010000292.1:0-6333 GCA_031412655.1 Chryseolinea sp. | reverse complement strand
AAGAAAAAATACCGTAGATGAATAATCGTGTTTTCTTATTTGTTGTTTTGATTTTATTGTGAAATTGAATAACAAATGAACTTGATCTAATTACCTTACAATTTTCAAATTCTGTTTTTTATCATGTTCTTTTTGAAGACTACAAAAAAGCCTCAACATGCACGAGCTGATCTCGGTGCTATTTCAACCATACCCCAACTTCGTGCCACGAAGCATCATTCTAAAAGAATAGCATATTAATTCCAGTTTAATGCTCAATTACACGGAGCACGTCTCGCCTTAGATGATTAGAGCGAAATAATAATTAATACAGAACTTGATTTACCTCTAAGGGAATATGTGAGATTGAGATATATGTGCCTATTACGTAGAGTAAAGTCGGCACTTACCCAATTATGGTTGACTCAAATAGCCCGGTCTGAGCAAGGAATTTTTATTTATTCTGTTTGAGAACTGCCTTCGAGTACAATTCAAAATCCTTTCCCGGCCCAGCCAGTTCGAACGTTTCAATGAATTTATTTTCACTAATAATCTTGTAAGACCCCTTTGCACTATATCCGGCAGGAACATTTTCAATGCTCTCAGAGATAAACACAATGGTCATTCCATCCGGAGAAATGGATTCGATTTTTAATTGATTAACAAATCCCCGAATTTCAAATTGCCGAAGAATAAAAGTCTTTCTAACCTTATGTTAGGCTGCCTTTTTGAAACTGCAAAACAGCAAATTGTGAATCTATGGAAGGGAGTAATGTGATCTTCGGTGATATACCGAATTTTTCTCAAGTAATAAGTTAACGTTTTTTCCAACTCGCTTTCTGAATATTGCTTAATGTCAAGACCACTACATTTAGCGGTACCATTTTCTGACACTATTCCTCTAGCAGGTTGTCGATTGGATTAGTCCTTGATGCTTAAGTGGGTCTGTCACCCGATGACGGTATTCTTCTGCTGATATTTCAGAATTGATGTTAATGGTAAAAAGAGTGCTGAGTGTTTTATGTGGAGTTATCTCATTCTTTGCAGTACTATCCAACACATCATCCAGATTAGATGCGGGGTCTGTGCTGATTAAGAGCACTTTTTTTCTTTCGTCAGCAAGTTTTACAGCTGTTGCACAGGCTAGAGAGGTTTTTCCTACGCCCCTTTACCAGTGAAGAATAGAAATTTTGTCGAAGTGTTTTTCATTATACAGTAATATAACGATATGTTTTAGTCCCATCCTTTATTCCAGCAAATACTCTAAAGCTGCATCAAACTGTTTCATCCAGAAGCTCCATAAATAAACGAATCGATCAACGAATCCAAGACACATGCTTTCTGTATTGCTGATATAATTGTTCCATATCATTTATCATTTTATGGGAACGAGGTCGTCTGTTTTTAAACAGACGGATAAAGTCTTTTCTTGAACCAGAATGCGAGGTTCACCAGTAAGATCAAAGCGGGCACTTCAATAAGTGGCCCGATAACTCCGGCAAATGCCTGACCTGAATTTATTCCAAAAACACCTACTGCCACGGCAATAGCTAATTCAAAATTATTACCTGTTGCAGTGAAAGAGATTGAAGTATTCTCTTCATAGTTCGCGCCGAGCTTCTTTGACAATAGAAAACTAAGAACAAAGATGATGATGAAATAGATCACCAGTGGAATTCCGATGCGCAAAATATCTAAAGGTAAATCCAAAATCATTTTCCCTTTGAAGCTGAACATGATGATGATTGTAAATAATAAAGCAATCAATGTCAGAGGACTAATTTTTGGAACTACGTTTTGCACATACCACTCTTCTCCTTTTGCTTTCTTAAAGAAATAACGTGTGAAGAAACCAGCAAGGAACGGGACACCGAGATATAAGAAAACACTTTCCGCTACATCGCCCATACTTACATTAACAATAGTTCCTTCAATTCCAAAGTATGGCGGAAGTACAGTAATAAATAGCCAGGCAAACACGCTGTAAAATAGAACTTGAAAAATGCTGTTCAACGCTACAAGTCCGGCTGCATATTCTTTATCACCCTTTGCAAGATCATTCCACACCAATACCATAGCAATACAACGTGCTATCCCGATCAGGATTAATCCAATCATATACTCCGGCTTATCACGCAGAAAAATGATTGCTAATAGAAACATCAGTATTGGCCCGATAACCCAGTTGAGAAGAAGTGACAGGCTAATTACCTTTATATTTTTAAATACTTTTCCCAAATGCTCATACCTCACTTTCGCAAGGGGTGGATACATCATGATGATAAGTCCGGCAGCAATTAGCAGGTTTGTAGTTCCAACCTGAAAGAGATTCATAAAATTTTCGACTTCAGAGAAGTTGCCAAGCGCAACTCCAATGATCATCGCGAGAAAAATCCAAAGGGTGAGGTAACGATCTAAAAATCCTAATTTAGGTTGGGTCATGTTTACAGTTCTTTAGTTATTAACAAATGCAGTGGAAAGCTCTGATTCATATTTTAAATACGTGAACCAGAGAAAGTCTTTAATCCTTTGTGATTCCGGATATAGAATATTGGCTTTCTTCAATGACCGGAAGGCATCATAATAATTTTCTTTATTGATTAGATCAATTGCCAGGTTATAGTAATGCAGGCCGGCCACTTCTTTAAGAGACACATCTTCAAGTATAACTTGGTTGTTAAAAGGAGCTGATAATGTCAGTCGCTTGGCGAGCGTTTCTTGTTCTTCTTTAAGATAATGCTTAATGCGTTTAGATATTTTCTCCTTATTATCAACAAAACCTTGTAAAGGGTCGGTTGTTTCAAAAAGAATATGTGTCGAATCTTTTAAGTCAACAAGAAGAAAGATATGATAACGTGTCTCGTAAATTTTTGGTGAATACCCGAGTTGGCTTAACAGACAGGCATACAAGGCAGTCCCCGAAACACAATTATAACTACCTCCATTAAAAATTCCATTGAAGGTTTCCGAATGTTTATAGCTCTTCAAATACTCGTGATGTACTTTATAAAAAACGTAGTGAAGGAATCTTGATTCGTTTTGGAATTTCTTTCGCTTCAACTGAAGTTTATCAGCATAACCGGATAGTTCATTTTTAACAGAAATGTATTGAGCTGAATCAATTTTCGGATCGTAAGCTATTAACAGGATTAGGGGGTCAGGTTCATTGTTGTTGCTTTTCTGAAAGGCTTGCTTTTCCAGGTTAGAGTCGAATAGCAGACAATAGCTTAGTCCCGGTATGTCCTGACCCATCAGAAGGTAATTACCGAATAATAATACTACCGTTGTTAATGCACTCTTACTCATTTTGTCAACAAACTATTTCATTGAAATCATTGCAGTTCTATTACAGGAAATGATAATACTGGAATCTCTGCATGTGTCGCCAAATTTGCAGTCAGGCTTGGATCAAGGATTTTATCAAACAGACTTCGCTCCCTTGTGAACAAGGCAAGCATGTCTGGATTATTTTCTGCTATATATTTATTTAATCCCCCAAGAGTGTGATTATCTTTTTCCATTTCTATAAAGACAAACTGGAAAGCCTGAAAATTGAATTCTTCATGCAGAGTATGAAGTGCTTCCATTGTATTGTATTTTGCAATATCAATCACCTGTGGAAACACCGGATAAACATGAACAATGTCTATAGACACATTCAGTGCTTTTGCAATGGGTATTATATGATTCATTTCTTTTGCAAGCATTGACAGATCGGAAGCATATCCGATTTTCTTTATAGGCCTGAACTGAAATGTTTCCGTTATGGTAATTACAGGGCATTGAATATTATTAATGACATGAAACGTGTTGCTTTTAAAAAGACTTTCAAGAAAACCATCGCGTCCTTCCGTGCCCCTGATAACGAGATCAATTGAAAATTCATGAATGATTTCGTTGAGGAGTTCATCATCTGGCACCTCACCCTTTACAATATTGATAAACTCAAGATTCTCATGAACGGAATGTTCCTGAATTCGTTTTGTAAAAAGATCCAGTTTTTCCTTTGAATCTGAAGATGAGCCTCCATGAAGAAATACAATTTTTTTTGCCTTAAGCTGGTCGAGTTTTAATGCAAATACTGCGGCATGTTCCGCTGCGTTTGAAAAATCAGTTGGAATCAATACGTTCACATTGTTGCTTTTAAATATTTAAAATGCTTTTCTTAACATGTCTGCAAACTCATTGGGTAATTGGCTTTCTTCTACTGCCCTTGCAGCTTTTTCTATATCGTAATCAAATCTTATAAATTCGATTTTAAATGAATCAGGATTGTTAAGAGAAAAGTTTTCATCCAGATGTATAAGTACGTAGCATCCGCGCGGGTCTCCATCTTTCGGTTTACCTACTGAGCCAATGTTAATTGCATGGCGGTAGTTACCCTGTTCATCTTTTAAGATTTTATGATACGGTTTGTGTGTATGGCCAAAGAACATAAAGTGAGAATTAGCCTGCTCCATGATACGCAGCATACTTTTTTCATCGCGATCGATAAACAGGTACTCGTTTATTTTTCGAGGACTGCCATGTACCATCAGGAAGTCAAACTTTTCATCATTCAATTGATACTCCAGACGTATATGTGATGGAAGCGTTTGTAAATAATTGCGCTCATCCGCTTTCACCAGATGGTTAGTATAATCAATGGATTGCGATCCATGTGATTTGTCATGATCTGTTTTATACGCGCAGCCGCAATCATCGCTTGCTCTACCAACACCCTGATCATAATTGCCGGCTAGTGTTGGTATCCTACGTTTTCTAATTTCATTAATTACTTCATTGGGCCAGATGTTGTAACCTACCAAATCACCCAGGCAGTATACAGTATCAGGGTTGCGATTATCTATATCGGCAAGACACGCTTCCAGCGCAGGTAGATTGGCATGAATGTCAGAGAATAATGCTATTGTCATAGATTCGGATTTTAAATTATTCTAGAAACATTGCCATCTCCTCCGTTTTCATGTAATCATTAGTTTTGTAGATAAGCGATCCTTCGGTGTCAGTGATCACGAAGAAGGGCAATCCAACTTTTAATTCCGGAAAACGGGTGTCGTTACTATAAACCTTGAATTCCGGAGTGGTGTCATAAATTTTCAGCAGCACTGCGTTCTCAAGTGAGGCAATCAATGTCTCATCTTCGCGCGTCATTTTTTCGAATGCTTTACAGTTTGTACACCAGTTCGCATAAAAATCTATGAATACATTCTTACCAGTTTTCTTTGCCTCCGCGTATGCAGCTTCTTTATCCAGATACCAAGTGAGTTTTCCTTTTGTTTCAACCTTTGGTTCGTTTGAACTTGCAGTTATAGCTTGTGTTGATTGGGTTGAATTCACAGGCAAGATCCCTCGTATCAATACCAGCGCACCAACCATGCACGACAAAATAAGTAGTGATCGTTTCACCCTTTCTTCTGCCATCCGATCAGCGGATTGGAAATAGTAACTGGAGATAACAACAAGAAGAGAACCTATACCAATAAGCTGCATTGCCTCTGGAGAGAATAACCAAATTTGCAACGCCTTCTCAATGTACGTCCAACCGAAGTAGATAATAACAATGCCCAGCACATATTGAACATACATCATCCACCTTCCTGATTTAGGAAGACTTACGCCAAATACTCCTATCAACAAGAATGGGATACCAAGTCCTAAGCCGAATGATAACATTTTAAAGGCTGCGGCAATAGAAAGTGAAACGGAGAACGTATCGCCCATGCTACTGGCCAGCCCAATTAAGATACTAACTACCACAGGGCCAACACAGGAAGAGGCCAGTAATCCGGCACCCATTCCGATCAAAAATGTTCCAAACACACCTTTATTCTTTGTATCAGTTTGACCACCGAATAAAGGGATATGAATAAGACCGGCTGCCGAAATACCCATGACGACAATGACAACACCTATAATAAGATTGGTGACAGGCAAACGCATGACTTGATTGAATGCACCACCACTGAATGACGCGATGATACCAAACACTAGGTACATGGTAGCCAAACCAAGGAAATAACTTAGCGGATGTACGAAACGTGCTGAACCAGCGCCCCGTGCTTTGATAACGTTAGCTGTAATTGGGTACAGCGGATAGACACACGGAAGTAAACTTGCAAGAAGTCCTCCTAGGAATAAAAAGAAGTATGAGGTAACCGAGGTATTGTCTCCGGCAAGTTTTCCTTCAATCCATGAATTCATTTCAGCAATGCCAGCCTGGGCAAATACCCTAGCTGGAAAACTTATAAGAATGACTAACAATAAAAATGAAAAGATTTTCTTTGAAGTCATTACAAACTAGGCTTTGATTAGAGAGAATGCATACAGGATTTCGCGGCCAATCTGGTGAAC
>JANODK010000291.1:0-6829 GCA_031412655.1 Chryseolinea sp. | reverse complement strand
TGCCCAAGGCTGGTTTAGCGTTAACCAATGTTGCGTTTAGTGATGACATACTAAATGGTCTTGAATTACCTCTTGAATCAAACTACAAGGTTGGTTTTGTTTTTGGAGCTGCTTTTGAAATTGGTATTAACGATCACTTCGCTGTTCAGCCCGAGCTTTTATTTCAGCAGAAGGGATTCGTTTGGAAGGGAGACATAAATGGCGAATCGTTGAAAGCTACTTTTTCATTGAATTACATTGAGTTGCCATTACTTTTAAAAGGAAAATTCGGAATTTTTCACGCTAATATTGGTCCATCAATTGGTTATGCTATTGGTGGTAACTATAAATCTGAATTTACATCTCAAGGAAATACGGATAAACAAAGTGGTAAGATAAAGTTTGGAGAAGAACCCAATAATAATTCCGATGACGTAGTGTATTTCGATAATGCCCTTGACTTGGGCGTGCAAATTGGTGGTGGTATAAAAGCCGGTCCGGTGGTTATTGATTTACGCTATGGATTAGGACTTTCGAACTTATATGATGAAGTGGATGGAGTTGATTTTGATATGAAAAGCAAAAACCGTTCTATCCAACTCACGGTAGGTTTTCCAATTTCATTAGGAGCAAAATAATTGAACTGAATTTTGCGATCAAAAAGATTACTCTGAAGGAGTAATCTTTTTGTTTTTAATAGCTGTTTAAGCGCGTTTCATATTGTCATATTGTGTCGTTTATGGTATGCTTTGCTCATGATAATATTGCCTGTTAACTATTCACTTTTAACCTTCAACGATTAACATTTTTTGCTATCTTGCACAGCTTTAAAAAGCGTTAAATTAAGCCTAAAAACATCGATTATTCATGGCAGAAGAGACAGGTGGCCTACCCCCAGCAAGGCAGAGTATAATCCCAATAAATATTGAAGATGAAATGCGCGGTGCCTACATCGATTACTCGATGTCGGTTATTGTTTCGCGCGCATTACCAGATGTTCGTGACGGGCTAAAACCCGTGCATCGAAGGGTGCTTTACGGTATGCAGGATTTGGGTGTGAACTATAACAAGCCCCATAAAAAATCAGCCAGAATTGTCGGAGAAGTATTGGGTAAGTACCACCCACATGGAGATGCTTCTGTTTACGATACCATGGTGCGTATGGCACAAGACTGGTCGTTGCGCTATACATTAGTTGATGGTCAGGGTAACTTCGGTTCTGTCGATGGGGATTCGCCAGCAGCCATGCGTTACACAGAGGCACGCCTTAAACGCATCGCTGAAGAAATGCTAGCCGACATTAACAAAGAAACCGTTGACTTCCAACCTAACTTTGATGACTCGTTAACTGAACCTACAGTACTTCCGGGCAAGATGCCCAACTTATTAGTGAATGGATCTTCTGGTATTGCCGTAGGCATGGCAACCAACATGGCGCCTCATAATCTCACGGAGGTAGTGAATGGCATTCATGCTTACATTGATAATCATGAAATCACTATTCAGGAATTAATGAAGCATATCACTGCTCCTGATTTTCCTACAGGTGGCTTAATCTATGGCTATTCCGGTGTTCAGGAGGCCTTCCTTACAGGAAGAGGTAAAGTCATCATGAGAGCTAAGGCTGAGATCGTTACATCACCTACGGGCAAGGAACAGATCATCGTGACCGAAATCCCATACATGGTAAACAAAGCCATGATGATTGAGAAGACAGCCGCTCTTGTAAATGAAAAGAGAATAGAAGGAATTTCTGATTTGCGTGATGAATCTGACAGAGATGGTTATCGAATTGTATACGATTTGAAGCGTGATGCTATTCCAAATGTCGTTCTCAATAACCTGTTTAAATACACACAACTTCAAACTTCTTTCGGGGTAAACAATGTGGCACTTGTAAAAGGCCGTCCACAGACGCTTAACCTGAAAGACATGATCAAATATTTCGTTGAGCACCGTCACGAAGTAGTGATTCGCAGAACGAAATTTGAATTGGCGGAAGCAGAACGCAGGGCACACATCTTAGAAGGTTATTTAATAGCCTTAGATAACTTAGATGAAGTAATTAGTTTAATCCGAAACTCAAAAGATCCGGATGAAGCAAAAGTTGGATTGATGACTCGTTTTGCATTATCTGAAATTCAGGCAAAAGCAATTTTGGAAATGCGTCTTCAGCGCCTCACGGGTCTGGAGCGAGATAAAATTCTTCAAGAATATAATGAGATCAAGGCACTCATAGACAGATTGAATGCCATCCTGAATGATGAATCTTTAAGAATGCAAATCATCAAAGATGAATTGACAGAAATTCAAGAGCGTTATGGTGATGCCCGCAGAACATTAGTGGTGCACAGCGATGATGACATCACGATGGAGGATATGATTCCAAATGAAGAAATGGTGATCACTATTTCAAATCAGGGATATACCAAACGGACATTGTTATCGGAGTATAGAACACAGGGAAGAGGAGGCATTGGATCAAAAGGTGTAGTAACGAAGGAAGATGATTTCACAGAACATCTGATCATTGCGCATGCTCATAATTACCTTTTAATATTTACCGATCAGGGTAAAGTGTATTGGAAGAAGGCATATGAAATCCCGGAAGGAAATAAAACAAGCAAAGGTCGTGCGCTCCAAAACCTGATCAATATTGAACAAGGAGAGACCGTAAGAGCGATTATTAACATCAAGAATTTATCTGACGAGGAGTACATCAACAATAACTTTGTGATTCTCTGTACGGAAAAAGGGGTGATTAAAAAGACTTCGCTTGAGGCTTATTCCAGACCACGCCAGGGGGGTATTAATGCCATTACCATTCATGATGGTGATCGGTTGTTAAATGCCTCATTAACAAATGGAAAGAATCATATTGTAATAGCAAAAAGTGAAGGTAAAGCGGTTCACTTTAACGAGTCTGATGTTCGGCCTATGGGCCGTATGGCAGCGGGTGTAAGAGGTGTGACGCTTGATTCCGAGGAAGACAAAGTGATAGGGATGGTTTGCATTAATCGTGAAGATGCTAACTTGCTTGTCGTATCTGAGAACGGATATGGAAAGCGATCACTCATTGATGACTACCGCATCACAAAACGCGGTGGCAAAGGAGTGAAGACCATCAACGTAACCGATAAAACTGGCAAGCTTGTTGCCATCAAGCAGGTGGTGGATGAAGATGAGTTGATGATCATTAATCGTTCGGGCATCACAATACGCATTGCAGTAAGTGAGCTTCGGGTAATGGGAAGAGCAACACAAGGTGTTCGTCTTATTAAACTGAATGATGATGACAGGATTTCATCGGTTGAGAAAATCCAGAATATAGAGATACAGAAAACAGATCAGGAAACTGAAAAGAACGATCAGGAATAAATAGTTTTGATTTTTAATGTAACAACCATGAAGAAAATTGTAATTGCCGCACTCCTAGCTCTACCTGCTGTAGCCTTTGCACAGAAGGAGGCAAAACCCAATATCAATAAGGCATTAAGTGCTTTAAAGGCAGGTAAATATGACGAAGCTAAATCTACGATTGATGCTGCCACTACTTACGAAAAAACAATGAATGATGGTAAGACCTGGTTTTACCGTGGTTTAATTTATGGCGCCTTAGATACAACATCGGCCTATAAATCAGCGGAAGACTTAACTTCTGTGGCGGCCGCTTCATTTAAAAAAGCAGAGGAATTGGCTGGAGGAAAAGCAAGTTCCTATTTTATTCAAGATGCGACTGGAGGTATTTTGATTTATGACAATGTAAAAAGTTCTATCAGCCAACGCTATTTATATAAAGGCGATAAGCTGTTTACAACCGATCAGTTTAAGGAAGCACTTGTAGCGTTTGAAAAGGGTCTTACGTTCACAGGTGGAGATACAGTATTCTATCAATACGCAGGATATGCTGCATACAATGCAGAGGATAGAACGAAAGCAGTTGATTACCTTAGAAAATATGGAGAGAAAGGTGGACGTCAGGCACAGGCCTTGACAATGGCACCTCTGTTAGAATATGAAGATAAAAACTTTGAGCAAGCACTAACAGATGCACGTGCTGTATTGAAGATTATCCCAACTCAAAAGGACATGAAGATTGTTGAGCTTAACTCGTTGATCGAATTAAAAAGATACGATGAAGCCTCGAAACTTATTGAAACTAAATTGGCAGAGAATCCCAATGATGCGCAGGAGAATTATTTATTGGGCATGCTGAATAATGAACTCGGAAAAGAGGATGAGGCGAAAAAGAATTTTGAGAATGCACTGAAAGCAGATCCAAAGCATTTTGAAGCTGCCCTGGCGCTTGCGCGTTATGCCTATAAAGACGCAAAGGCGATTAAGGACCAAATGAATGCTCTCTCTATATCAGCTGCTGACAAAAAGAAGAGATATGAATTGGATGCTGTCTATGTTGAAAAGCTGAAAGCGGTTCTACCGTACTGGGAGAGATGTGAAAAAATAAACCCAAGTGATCAGACTGTTCTTGATGCCTTGTATTTAATATACTCCGATTTGGACAATAAGGCTGGAATAAGCCGCATTGAAAAACGGTATAAAGAGTTGGGTGTAGAAAATTAATCTACTTAGATATTCTTACTTAAAAAAGGGATTGACTAGAGTCAATTCCTTTTTTGTTTACGTCTTCAATGAGTTGATGATTACGATGAAGAAAGTACGGGTTTGTGTGGTTTTGATTTCTGCTTATCTTTCATCGAAGTAGAAAGTAAATCACAGCATGGAATCAACGGCACTCACTAAGGAACAAAAGAAAACACTCTGGTTTGTTATCGCGGCCTCTTCGGTAGGTACACTCATTGAGTGGTATGACTTCTATATATTCGGAAGTCTTGCTACTATTTTATCAGAACACTTCTTTCCAAAAACAAACCCCACTGCGGCATACTTAGCGGTGCTTGCAACCTTTGCCGTTGGATTTATTGTACGACCTTTTGGTGCTATCGTCTTTGGTAGACTGGGCGATTTGGTCGGTCGAAAGTATACTTTCCTTGTCACTCTGATTTTAATGGGAGGATCCACGTTTGCTATTGGATTAATCCCAGGGTATCAAACCATTGGAATTCTTGCCCCCATTCTTGTTTTAGTATTAAGACTGCTACAAGGACTGGCATTAGGGGGTGAATACGGTGGAGCAGCCACATATGTAGCAGAACATGCACCGGCAACGCAACGCGGATTCTACACCAGCTTTATTCAAACAACAGCAACCCTTGGACTTTTTGTTTCGATTGGCGTTATCCTTTTTGTTCGTCAGAATATGGAGATAAGCCAATTTAATGAATGGGGGTGGAGAATACCTTTTATTCTTTCAGCGGTGTTGGTTATTGTGTCCATTTTCATTCGTATGAGGATGAGTGAGTCTCCGATGTTTGCCAAACTAAAGTCAGAAGGAAAGATTTCTAAAAATCCGCTTAAGGAAAGCTTCGGGAATAAAGAAAATCTGAAACTCGTTCTCATTGCCTTGTTTGGAGCAACAGCCGGTCAGGGAGTGGTATGGTACACCGGACAATTTTATGCCATGTCATTCATTGAAAAAACCTGTAGTATTGATTTTGTTCAAACCAGGGATATCATTGCAATAGCCTTGCTCATCGGTACTCCGTTGTTTATTTATTTTGGTTGGTGGTCTGATAAAATTGGCAGGAAAATGATCATGATGATCGGCATGTTAATGGCGGTGATTTTATATCGTCCCATTTACATTAAAATGTATGAGCAGGCAGATACATCGGTTAAGATAGAAATAAACGAAAAGCGAAAAACTACGTCTTTTGCTGCGATAAATCCGTCAGGAGATTCTGTTGTGGTTACGAATACAGTAAAGGTATATACTGATGGGACGAGCATGAAGGAGACTTCAACGTATGTCGTATCAGAAATAAGAGATGTAGTTAATCCAGAAGTTAAGAAAGAGATTTTACTAGGGGATGAGCCTTATTGGAATATGGCCGGACTGGTGCTAATCCAGATCGTTCTCGTCACCATGGTCTATGGGCCGATTGCTGCATTTCTGGTTGAATTATTCCCCACTAAAATTAGATATACCTCAATGTCTCTGCCCTATCACATAGGCAACGGTGTGTTTGGTGGCCTTACGCCTTTTATAGCAACAATGCTTTATGAGGCGAGCAAAACATCTTCAAACCCGGCAGGTGACCCCTTTGCCGGACTTTGGTATCCAATGGGTGTGGCGGCTTTATGCTTTATTTTTGGGATGATTTTCCTGAGCAACCGCAAGAAAGCAGACGTTGATTCTCTTGAGTAGAACTGAATATTTTGTGGCGAATTGTTGTGAATTAAAATATTTTCCCGATATATGTAGCCAGAACTACACACTAGACTGAAAAAGCTATTCGCCATATTACTCTTAGCAGTCTTCATCTTTCAGATGGTGGGATACTATTTTGTGTATCTGGGTTTGCGTTTTCAGGCGAATACTGAGATGGCACAACGGCTTGACTCAGAGTCCTACACAGATGAAGAAACGATTACAATTAAGATCCCATTCACGCTCCCATATTGGTCAGATTCTAAGGATTTTGAGAGGGTAAATGGTGAATTTGTTCACAACGGAGAATTCTACAAATTAGTTAAGCAAGAGTTAAAAAACGACACACTGTACGTTGTTTGTATTCATGATTTTAAAGAAAAGCGAAATTTCAACTTCATGTCTGGATTTGCAAAACTTTCAACGGATGTTCCCGTGTCTTCCAAACAAGCGTTAAAACTTTTTGGAAGTCTTCTGAAAGATTTTGTTCCGTCTTCTAATTCAATTATTTCCTCAGAACCGTTAGAATTGATTCATAATAACTACGCCAGCAAGCAATTC
>JANODK010000290.1:0-4946 GCA_031412655.1 Chryseolinea sp. | reverse complement strand
CTCTACATTAAACCCCGTGATTTTTTATTGGGCATTAAAAAAAAAACTTCAGGCAGCAAATCCTTGATCAACTCTTCGATCCCCTTGAGTCCGACAGAATCAAAGCCCTCTCGGTAGGTTTTGGAATTTTTATGGGCATAGTACCTTTTTGGGGATTTCAACTTATTATAGCAATTGCATTGTCATTTTATTTCAAACTGAATAAGGTGTTAGTTGTTCTTGCGGCAAATATTAGCATCCCTCCAATGATGCCCTTGATACTATTTTTAAGTCATAGGGTCGGATCTTTTTGGATGGGTGATAAAGCAAGCTATATTTCATTTAGTTCTGAGATTACGCTTCAGTTAGTGCTTACTAATTTTTTCCAATATGTATTGGGAGCGTTTACCTTAGCTGCCGTTGCTGGTGCAGTAGGCAGTCTGATTACGTATGCTGGTTTGAAAATCTTTAAGCGATCGAATTCCTGATACATGGCCCAACCTTTTTTATATCTCTATAATTTCTTCACGGTACGCAAACGCACATTCTGGAGTGTGTTCATTGCTACCATGGTGTTGCTGGGATGGGGCGCATCGCAGATAAAGATCGAAGAAGATATCACCAAATTTTTTCCGGATGATGAACGAGTTGAAAAGCTGAATTACGTTTTTAAGAATTCGAAGTTTGTTGAGCGATTGGTGGTGATGGTTTCAGTGAAGGACAGTGCAACGCTTTCTCAACCAGACAGCCTGATTGCTCTTACAGAATCATTAGCGGCCCAAATAGAAAATGACCTTAAGCCACACATTAAGAAAATTACCACACAGGTAGATGATGCAAAGGTGATGGAGGTTTTTAAAACCGTTCATACCTTCCTTCCCATTTTTCTTGATGATAACGATTATGCAGAACTTGATTCCATTACAAAACCAGTGGCAGCCAAACGTGCCCTTGAAGAAAATTATAAGCAATTAATTTCTCCTTCAGGTGTGGTAATGAAAAGAGTGATTGTAGAAGACCCCCTTGGGTTTTCTTTTTTGGTGCTGAAAAAGCTAAAGCAGCTTCAGTATGATGAAAATTTTGAGCTCTATGATAATTACATCATCACCAAAGATCATCGTCATATACTTTTCTTTATTCAACCAGCTTACGCACCAAATGAAACAGCTAGTAATGGAAAATTCTTAGAGTCACTTCAGCGAATAATCGATCAGCAATCCTTTCATCATCCTGATATTCTGGTTTCATATTTTGGAGGAGCTGCCGTTTCAGTAGATAATGCCCAACAACTTCGAGCCGACACGATTCTTACTGTTGCTATAATGATGGTGTTGCTGATTGTTTTTCTCGTTGGCTATTTCAGAAGAAAGCGCATGCCGTTTATTATTCTAATCCCTGTTTTGATTGGCGGATTGTTTGCGCTTTGCATGATCGAATTGTATCAAGGTTCTGTTTCCATTCTTGCGCTTGCCGTTGGTTCAATAATATTAGGGGTGGCCGTTAATTATGCTTTGCATTTTCTGGTTCATCTTAAACATCATCATGATGTTCGACTTGTGATTAAAGATCTTGCGCAACCGCTCACCATCGGCAGCATGACAACCGTATTGGCGTTCCTTAGTCTTCAGTTTGTAAATGCTGCAGTGCTTCGCGATGTAGGTTTGTTTGCCGGCTTTAGTTTGATTGGTGCTGCATTGAGCTCTTTAATTTTTCTACCTCATTTTATTTCGTGGGATTTCTTCAAAGAAAAGGAGCAAAAGGAAAATTGGATTGATAAAATTTCTTATTCAGAATTACCTTCCAACAAATACCTGGTGTATTTCATCCTTTTGGCAACACCAGTCTTTCTTTATTTTTCCGGGAAGGTTGAGTTCAATACGGATTTGAACACACTCAACTTCATGAAAGCCGAGACTGCGCAAGCGCAAGATCGTCTGGAGACAATCAATCAATCTTCGTTGCGATCCATGTATGTTGTTTCGGATGGTAATACATTGGAAGAAGCTCTGCGGAAAAACGAAATTGTTTCACCCTTGCTTCAACAACTCAAGGAAGAAGGTAAGATTCAGAAATATTCATCCTTGTCTTCGTTCTTAATTTCTGACTCCCTTCAACGGATTAGAATTAATAAATGGAATGCATTCTGGACAGAACAACGAAAAGCAGAACTGAAAGCTGTTGTTGTACAAGAAGGTAAACAGTTAAAATACTCTGATAAGGTTATTCAAAATTTTGATTCGCTGATTTCTAAAGTTTACATACCAGCAACAACGGAAGATTTCAGTTCAATCCGAGCTGCTTTTTTTGATGACTTCATCATTGAGAAAAATAATACAGCAACTATTATTTCACTTGCGCATGTTGATCCATCGGAGAAGGCAATTGTATATGATGTATTGAAAAATTCTCCAGCCCACGCTTTCGATAGGCAGATGCTAACCAATCTTTTTGTTGAATTTGTTCATGCCGATTTTAATTTCATAGTCACCATCACGTCCCTCATCGTCTTCATCGCCTTGTTGATTTCATACGGAAGGATTGAGCTTACCCTCATCACCTTTATTCCGATGGTATTCACCTGGATTTGGATATTGGGAATTATGGCGTTGGTGGGCATTGAGTTCAATATTGTGAACGTAATGGTCTCTACTTTTATTTTTGGTTTAGGAGATGATTACAGCATTTTCATCATGGATGGATTGCAGCAGGAATATCGTATTGGGAAAAAGAATTTACCTTCTATTCGCACCTCTATCTTATTATCCGCGCTCACTACTATTGCAGGGCTGGGCGTTTTAATTTTTGCACAGCATCCTGCATTGCGATCTATTGCGGGGATTGCAATCATTGGAATTGTCTGTGTATTTGTAATGGCTCAAACTATCGAACCATTTTTATTTCGTTTGCTGATTACCAATCGGATTAGAAAGAATTTCACGCCCGTTACTGCATTGGGTTTTCTGCGAACATTCTTTACCTATTCATTTTTTGTTGGAGGCGCATTGATTCTTACGGTGATTGGACTTTTGTTTAAGCTCATTCCGTTTGGAAGAAAACACGTTCGGTTATTTTATCATCAAATGCTTCGCGCAGTCACGTGGTTCTTAATTTATGTAGAACCAAATGTGAAGAAGCGAATTATAGGAATTTCGGACAAAACGTTCTCACGTTCAAGTGTGATCATTGCTAACCATACTTCATTCCTCGATATTCTACTCACCATCATGTTGAATCCAAAAGTTGTGTTGCTTACCAACAAATGGGTTTGGAATTCTCCGGTGTTTGGTGGTGTTGCACGACTCGCAGATTTTTATCCCGTAATGGATGGAGCAGAGGATAGTATTGGCAGATTAAGGGACCGTGTGGATGAAGGTTACTCTGTTGTGGTGTTTCCAGAGGGAACACGTTCGGAAGATGGAAAGATAAAACGATTTCACAAAGGTGCGTTCTTCATGGCTGAAGAATTGAAAGTTCCAATACAACCGCTGTTAATTCACGGTGCAAGTGATGCCATCCCGAAAGGAAGTTTTTACTTGAATGAAGGTGAGCTCACTCTAAAATTTCTTCCACCAATTGAAGCGAATGATAATCGCTTTGGTGAAGGATATGCTCAACGTACTAAAGACATCAGTAAATATTTTAAGAAAGAGCACGAAGCACTTGCGAATGAAATTGAAACAAATGATTACTTTGCCTACAAACTTATCACAAACTACCTGTATAAAGGTCCCGTCTTGGAGTGGTATATGCGCATCAAGCTTAAGCTTGAAAAGAATTATGCACCCTTTGAAAAAATAATCCCTGCAAAAGCATCCATCCTGGATCTAGGTTGTGGTTATGGATTTCTACCCTACATGCTTCAGTTTATGTCAGATGAACGAACCATAACGGGAGTTGATTACGATGAAGATAAAATTGCCACAGCGAATCACGGTTATCTCAAGTCTGATAGACTGCAATTTTTCTGTGCTGATGTAACTACCTTCCCTTTGGCAAAGTACGATGTGATTATTATCAGTGATGTATTGCATTACCTTAAACCGGAAGCTCAGGAATCACTTTTGATCAATTGCTTTGGAGCACTGAATGCCGGGGGAATCTTAATCATACGCGATGGTAATGCTGATTTGAAGGACCGCCATAAGGGAACGAAGCTCACTGAGTTTTTCTCTGTAAAGCTTTTAAAGTTCAATAAGTCGGAGAATGACCTGAATTTTGTGTCGGGTAAGAAAATTAAGGAGGTAGCGGCTCAACATGGTCTAAAAGTAACAGAGCAGGATGATGCGAAGTTTACTTCCAATGTTATTTTTGTAGTTCGAAAAGACAATTAGCAAATTGCTGACTTCATGGAGAGGAGTCTGAATAGGTAAATAGAATCCAGTATTTGAATACAGGTAAGATGCAGCAATATGATGTCGTAATTATTGGAAGTGGTTTGGGCGGTTTGGCGTGCGGAGTTATCCTTGCCAAGGAAGGCTACAAGGTTTGCGTGTTGGAAAAGAACAAGCAGATTGGCGGTATGCTTCAAACCTTTGTGCGCGATCGTGTAATTTTCGATACGGGTGTTCACTATGTAGGGGGTTTGAATGAAGGCCAAAACCTGAACAAACTTTTTCGATACCTCGGCATTATGGATAAGCTGAAGATCAAAAAAATGGATGAGCTTTTTTTTGATGGGCTGATGTTCAATGATGATCCAACAATTTACAAGTATGCTCAGGGTTACGATAATTTTATAAAAGGTCTCATTTCTTACTTTCCGGATGAAGAAGCTGCAATACGTAAGTATTGTGATGTAGTACGTGATGTGTGTAGCAAATTTCCACTTTACAATTTACGGGTTGGAAGTTATGAGGCGGATACTAAAGTGTATGAAACCGACACTCAGGCTTTTCTGGAGACTCTCACCACCAACAAAAAATTACTAGCTGTTTTGGCGGGCACTAATTTGCTCTATGCTGGTGAAG
>JANODK010000289.1:0-16964 GCA_031412655.1 Chryseolinea sp. | reverse complement strand
ATTGTACTCATTTCATCCCTAGGAATTTTCTCGCTTTCTATTTACATGTCAGCAAGGCGAATGAAAGAGTTTGGCATTCGAAAAGTATTAGGTGCCACAGCTCGTCAGATATCGCTCTTACATGTAGGTCATTTTATTAAGATTACATTTTTGGCAAATATTATTTCCCTGCCGATTGCATATTGGCTGATGAAAGAATGGCTGGATAAGTTTGCCTATCGAACAGAACTTAACAGTTTCGTATTTCTATTGGTAACCGCAATTTCATTTTTACTTGTCATTGTATCAGCGGGATATTCTTCATGGAAGGCAGGAAGGATGAATCCTGTGGATGTAATTAAGATGCAATGATCAAAACAGAATCTAACTTTTGATAGAACTTTCTAAAACTTTTCAAGAAACTCTTTTGGAGTAATGATTGAAACCCTTTCAAAGGGATTGAGAAATAATAAATCCATGTCGCCAGTTATGATGTAATCAGCATCTCCGGAAAGAGCTAATTCAAGATATTTGTCATCTTTTGGGTCGCGACAAACTTTTACTGTATTTGTGATTTTGACTTTGGTACAAACAGATTCATATTCAAGGAAGTATTGTTGCCTAATATCTTTTGTAGCATACCTATCAAATTTTGGACGCATTAACACATCAATTAATTCTACCAATACATGATTGGAAAGAAGCAATGTGTGAGAAGAAGATTTAGCTTTTAAAAGAGCTTGTCCGGATGAAGAGGTGTTTGATAATAGCGCACTAACCAAAACATTACAATCGAAGATCAGCTTCATTTACTCATCTTTAAGTAGCTCTTCAAGAATTTCAGGAGTCAAACCATTTTTCCTAGCTTGTTCGCTGGCCTCTTCCATAATCTCTGCAAGACTCTTTCGATTTGCAATTAAACGAGCCAGAGTTTCCGAAATAGCATTTCTTTCACCTGGAGACATCTTACTAATTTTTTCGGCAACGGGATCGCTTACTTCTAAAGTAATAGTTTTCATGATTTCAAAAATTGAGTTATCAAATATAACGAAATAGAGAATGAAAAAGATCTGCAAGGCGCATATTCATACGACTGATATAGTATTCAAGATGCTAATTTGTCGATTTCGCTAATGGATGTTGCAAATAGATAAGCAACAATGGTAACAGAAAGAAAGGTAATTCAATCAGAACACCTTTCAGATCTTTTGCATTTAGAAATTGAACCATGATGAATAAAATCATAACGGCTGTAATAAGATTTCCCCAGACAAAAGTTTGGGGAAACAGTAAGAGGGTGGTGGCAATCAATCCAATGACACCAAGAACTTGAATTCCTGTTTTATTGATATTCCATTTGCCAAACATCTCAATCATTTCAGGTTTAGCAAGTGCCATGGCCATTCCGTGTTTGATGCCCATGTATAGGGAGAATAGAATAAGAACGCCACTTAAGATTTTTACAAATGTTTCCATGTTCTCTACTTGAATTATAGTTAAGATACTGAATAAATGACGAAATGTGTATTAGCCTCAATGCGGAAAAGAACGGAATACAAATTGTTGGAAGGCTGCGGTTTGCAGGGCTAAAGCCCAATCAAATTTTGTGCATGATAACCACGCACTTAAGTGCGTGGTTAGTTAGTAACTCTTAAAATGGACTTCAGTCCAAAGCGGCAATTTGAATTGCACGTAATGAAATCGATCATGGTCTCTGATAAGTAACAGCCGTTTTTATTTTTCCAAAGTTCGGAATGTTGAACATAATCAGTGCAACCACAATAATCAGATAACCAACAATCTGAATCGGACTGATCGTCTCTTTAAATACCACAAAGGCAATTGAGAAATTAAGCAACGGATTGATATACATTAAAATTCCAATGGTTGCTGAATTGATTTTGTTGAGTGCAAAGAGATTAAGGAATAGCGGAAGCACAGTAAAAAATACGGCAATGCTAATAATGATGGCGTAGAACTCAGTAGCAACTGGGACAGCGTGAATAAGTTGACCATAGAAAAAATTCAAAATGAGAAAAGAAAAAAGCACTTGAATACCCAGCATCACCATGCGATCGAACCCTTGATTTCTTCTTTGTGTGATGAGATACAAAGCATATGTAAACGCAGTTAAAACACTATAACCCAATTCAAGCGCTGAGTTAATACCCATTAAAATACAACTCACTGTGCAAAGGGCAACAGCAGTCCATTGAAGTTTAGTCAATCGTTCTTTGATCAATACATATCCTAATACAGCTGTGATGACCGGACAAATCAAATAAGAGAAAGAAGCTGTTTTGATATTAACATTATTAACGATGTAAATGAAAGTAAGCCAATTCACGGTGAGTAGTGCACCACCAGCGAGCGTGAGTCCAATGACTTCTCTTCGTTTTGTTTTGGCTAGTCCGTTGAAGAATGCCCAATCCTTTTTGATGTCCTTTCTTTTGAAACCAAAAACAATAATCAATAAAACGAGAGCCGAAAATAGAATCCTGAAGTAGAGAATTTCTCCGGCAGAAAATTCCTTTAAGGCTCGCAACGGGATAGAGAAAAACCCCCAAATTACAAAAGCAGAAATGGCAGCAGCGTAATGTTTATTCATCGTGGTGGTGTATTTGAAACTTGATTTAGATAAGTCACTAAATCAAAGCTAAAGTAGGTAAACCGTCATTATGCAATGAAAGTTCGGAGAGAAATTCTCTTCGTAAAGTATTTTCGTAGAGAGTGCATCCCGGCATGGCTTCGTTTCATTTAAATCGATTGTGTCTCACAATATCCTGATATGCCTGGCGTATTAATCAGGCAACGGTAGAGGGGAGGATAGTCGATTACGTACTTCATTATTCAAAATGAACCTCATACCTAAACATCAACGCCTTTGGATTCTATTCCTATTCATCCCGATAGCCGGATATAGTCAGGTAAGTAAGAAGATCAGGGAATACGATCGGTTGTTTCAATTTTCACTTTTGCCAGGAATAGGTACTAATGGAATTTACAGTGCCTCCTTTCGAAATCGTTTTTCATTGAACCTCTTTGGAGGCATATCGGCAGGTAATCGCATATTAGAGATCGGTCTGATCTCAAATGTTAACATTAAAAATTCAACGGGTATACAAATCGCGGGCATCGCGAATATTATTGGTACAAATGCTTTTGTCAATCTTTCACAATCCGAAGAAAGAGAACTCATTATCAAGGAAGGTTTCAAATCAGATAGCAAAGGAATTCAAGTTGCCGGTCTGATAAACTACGTTCGCGATAATGCTTCGGGTATTCAATTCGCTGGAGGATTTAATCTTATCGGTTACGATTTTAAGGGAACACAGTTTGCAGGAATAGGTAATGTAGTGGGTGAACAAGGACAAGGTTTTCAGATTGCAGGTTTGTTCAACATCGCGCATGAATCAATGGGTGGTTTTCAAATCACAACACTATTCAATTCTACTCATGGTCAATTGGCAGGTTTGCAACTCGCATTAATTAATAAAGCAAGTATCATCAAAGGAAGAAAGTCAACGCCACCCACAGTGGCTAGGGGTTTTCAATTTGGATTCTTAAACATCAGCAAAGCGATGGACGGAGTTCAGTTTGGATTGATAAACATTGGAGGAAACACACGTGGTGTGCAAGTTGGCCTGATTAATTTTTTCAAGAAACACGGATCAAAAGAAAATGTAAGAATGGGTACGCCCATTGCACTTTTGAATATTGGCTCCAAAGGATCAGTCTTCCGACTTTATCATAATGAACTGTTTACAACGAATGCCGAATACACTACAGGCAATTGTTTGAACTGTAGCTGGGTGCAGGGATCAGAAATGCCGTTTGATGACCGCTACAAAATATTTAATCAAAACGCACTCATTGTAGGCTATAATCCTGTTGAAAAAACGTGGGGCTTTGGATACGGATTCGAGCGGATTTTATACAGCAAATTTTCAGTTATGCCACACAGGTTGAATGAAAAAAGATTCATCAGTTATGGGATAAGGTTCTTGCACCTTAACAAAGAAATGAAAGTAGATAAAGATTTTAATTTGTTAAGCAAACTTCATGTTGAGTATGGAAAAAGATTGAAAGGCAAAATATATATTTTTGTAGGTGCCTCGTTGAATTATTTCATGATGGAGCAGGAAGACTCGATCGACAGCTATCATATTAAAAGTGTAGTGATTGCTTCTGGAAAATTTTTCGATTTGAATAGTTTTGTTTGGCCGGGCTATTCTGTGGGAATTCAGCTATAAAGCAAAAGCCCAAAAACGATCAACAAACAACCATCAACGAATCACCCAAGCACATCACGCAGCACCTGCACGGATTTCATTTCTCCAAAGTTGTCGGCATGATCACCATAAAATGTTATCAGAAGTTCCATTACTTTTCTGCGAAGAACATTCGACATAGGAATGATTGCTGAATACTCGCTGGTGATAAGTTGTTCCAGCATCACCTCCGTGTCAAGGTCAGCGTGCCTTCCTCCCACTACTTCATTTACCTGATGCGCACCAAAGCCCAGCAAACGGCTAAGCTTCAACATAAAAATCAGATGAAAATTTTCTACGCTTGTTGAAAGATTGTCCAGTGATATTAATGAGTCAACCAGAAAGTCACTTAACTCTTGCGCATGACTTTCTTCCTTTACGGTCTTGTTCATAATTTCATTGATGAACATTGCAACTGCTGATTTCCGTACATCCTGATAAAGTGTTTGATACGGATGAAAACATTTTATTTCCTTGATACGATTGATGTGTGCATGCTCGCGATAATACACTACCATATCGAGTAAAGTAAGCGGTTGGTATAGTGCGATTTTGCTTTTGGCTGATTTAGAGCGAACACCATTTACGATATAGGCTTGCAACCCGAAGAGTTCGGTGAAGACGTTTACAATGATGGATGTCTCACCATATTTTGTAAACCTGAAAACAATGCCGCGTGTTTTGTGTAACAAGTGTTTGTAATTAGGATTGCCACGAATGCACGAATGTGAATTTATTCGCGCATTCGTGGCAAATTTATTTTCAATGTTCTATTTTCCTGGAAGGATATACATTTGGATCAATCACTCAATCACAGCAATCTTCCCAACCGCATTTTCTCCGCCATCTTCTGTTGCACTAAATACAATATACATTCCTGTAGCAGCATGCCTGCCATTGTAGTCGCGAACATTCCAGGTTGCTGTGCCTCCATTGGCTTTTGTTTGCCAGATTAGTTTTCCACTGATATCAGTAATCTTCACAATGGCATCATTTGCTAAACCACTAATGCCAACCATCCCAGTAAATTCAGGTGTAACCGGATTCGGAAATATTTTTACAGATTCAAATTTATCTGTGCCCGAAGTAGCATCTGATCGATAGGATATAACACCTTTATCTGTTGAAAAGAAAACTTCTCCGGTTTTGTCATTGATCGCAATGGAACGAATTGCATTAGAGAGCAGCGGACTGTTTTCTGCTGTGAAATTATGAATGAGCGTTTCACCAGTAGCATCGAAAAGCCAAACGCCTCGTTCAGTGCCCATCCATTTTCTGTTTCCGCCATCAACAGCAAGTGCTGTTACCTTATCATCTTTTAACAAAAATCGGTTTTCAAAAATTGGTTTGATGGCATTAACACCGGGAGTGAACAAATCAAATGGATCAATAAAATAGGCAACGCCTATATCGGTACCAACCCAAACATACCCATCACGATCCATTGCAATTGAACGAACATTTCTGCTGGGTAATCCACCTGATCCTGCGACATCAGTAAGGTAGGCTGACTTATTTTCTTCTTTCTTATAAACAACAATACCACCACCCTGATCTGGATTAGCGATCATCCATACCTGATTGTAAACATCAATGGCCAGCTCAGTTGGATACTTCGAAGCATTTGCTGCAAATGAAAATGACTCCCAAGTATTGTCCGGCTTTAGAAGATGAAGCGGGTTGTTTGCTCCATAATTTGCAATCCACAATCCGTTTGATGAAGACTCGATCGAAGTTATGTTCACAAAATCTCCCGGAGGATTTAAATTGATCAAAGGGCTATTACTTTCATCATATCGTTGTACAACACCTTGACTGTTTCGTGACTCTACACCGTAACCGAATGAAGAAGTGAAAGTGAATTCGTTATTAGTAGAAAAGTCAATATCGGTAACATCTAACATGGTTGATGATTGTGTTGTCCATAAACCACGTTCAAGCAAATCGTAATTACCCTTATTTCCTAACGCTACAAAAGAACCATTGTATCCACCACCGACTCCATACAGTATACCTTCATGAAATTTCATTTTGGATGTTTGTGTATTGGCCGGACCATTTGGTAAATATGTTTCAAAGCTTCCAGCGCGATTGGAGACTAATCCGTGTTCTCCATCTCCAATCCAAAGCTTTCCACTTCCATCTTCTGTTGCCATGAAAGGAGAAGAAATTAAATCAGATTGAATTTGTATAAGTGTGTTACCTGTAGATAATTTCCAAAGTTCATCTGCTGTGGCGATGAATAAATTATTTGGTGATCCGTTAAGCGATTGAAATGAAATGCCTTGAAGAAAAGATTCCAGCGTCCAATTCGCACCAGTGAAGTGATATATACCGGATGAATTAACAGCTGCAAAAACTTTTGCGTTGCTTGTCGCGACCGATTTGATACTTCCACTAAGAGCTCCAGCATTAAATCGACTCCATTTATTAAAATCTAACAAATTGTCGTTTAAGTTTCCGGCTAACACACCCTTCTCGGTAGCGAGAAAAATACTATCGTTTAAAAATGTGCTTTGAAAAATTTTAAGTGTTGCACCCGTGGCGCCCAAATCCCGCCAGGTTTCTTTTACTTCCTGCTTGGTGATATCAAAGACAACCACACCATAGTCTGTCGATAGGTAGGCAAATGAATTTCGAAATGAAATATGATTGATTCGTTTCGATCCAGGAATAGTTTCTGAATTTTTTAATCGATCGAAATTAGTGATTGTGTTTTCTTGAAGGATATCAAGATTGCCATCGCCATAAGCAATCAATACTTTTTTTGTTATCGGATCAGCACTGATATAGGTAATGCCGGATGAACTTAATCCATCCAGTTTCGAATACCCTGTTAAACTATTATCATCTGTATTGAAAATCATCACACCGTTTTCAGCAGCACCATAAACATGTGCATTGGTTAGTGCTACGCTATGAATGGATTGAAATGAAATGTGTGCTCGCCAGGTATCAATCGGAATATTTTCCTGGGCTTCAACGATGTCGAATAAAAAAGTAGAGAGTAAACCCCCATAAAATAAATAACTAACACACCGACTTATCAAACTCATCATTTTATAAAGAAACAATCTGTACATTGAATAATCGATCATTGAAAATTGATAATTAGAATTATTTCCCCCGACTCTTCATTCCATCCTGAAACGCTTTTCGGCTTCGTGCTTCGTATTCATTTTTTTCGCCCAGCATAACCTGTTGCTCATGCTCACTTAACCGAAAAGAGAACGAAGCAAGCTCACCGGTTTGTGCACAGATGGCATGAACTTTTGTAACAAATTCAGCGACAGCCAAAAGATCGGGCATCGGACCGAAAGGTCTGCCTTCATAGTCCATATCGAGTCCCGCCACAATTACGCGCTTTCCCTGGTTGGCCAAGGTGTTGCAAATTTCTACAATTGCCTCATCAAAAAACTGCGCTTCATCAATACCCACTACATCACAATCGCCTGCTAATAATAAAATGTCGTTGGCAAATTGAACGGGTGTTGAACGGATTGAATTTTCATTATGCGATACTACTTGTTCAGAATGGTAGCGCTTGTCTACAGAGGGTTTAAATATTTCTACTTTTTGTTTGGCTATGAGTGCGCGATTAAGCCTGCGGATGAGCTCTTCGGTTTTACCGGAGAACATGCAACCACTAATCACTTCAATCCAGCCTGCGCGTCCCGATGAAGACTTGCCCCCAAGATTTGGTTCAATAAACATGGCTCAAAATTAAGAGACTTTAAACAATAGACATGGATTTTCAGACTTAGGATCCTGCATTATTCCGAATACTGAAGATGCGGGAGCTTGCATTCATCGGGCACTGAAATAACAATATCGGCTAGTACAATCGCCTGGCATGCCAGACGTTCATTGTCTTGAAGAAGGTTTTGTGCCTGATATTGCTCCTCGGCTTTGGTTAAGGGTGCAATATGATCAACACCATCCACAATCCTGAACCGGCAAGTTGTACATCGGCCCTTCCCGCCACAGGCGTGCATCCAGTCGAGTTGGTTTAGGCCGAAGTGAACAAGCGCTGGCTTAGAAAAATCCTGAACTACAATTTCACGGTTGCTAAGATTTTGAATGGTGATTTTTGCCATGGTATTGGTACCTACCTTTTATCGCTGAGTGTGGACATTGATGAATATGCATTAACTTTAGGCAACAATTACGTCATTCATAATATTGATCACCACATGGACGAAAAGATAAGTCTCGAAGCAATTGCCCTCTATGCCGATGCCTATGCCGACAAGGTATTAAAAAAATTTTTCGCTTCGAAGGACAAGATCACCGGTAAAGAAATTTTATCGCTCTGCAATATTCAGCAAGCCAATCTTTTCATTATCCGCGAGTTATTTAAGACCTGGAAGGATGATACCAAGAAATTTAAGAGCCCCTACTTTGATTTTGAGCATCCCGATGTAAAGGAAGCATTAGAGAATTTTATGGGTACGCTCTCGAATAATATTTCCATTGATCAATTGCATTTTGCTCCGCTATTAAAGAAGGCCGTTAGTCAAACCCTTTTGATCATCTTCGATCCGTACGATTTCTTTTCCATGATTGTTACCGGAAAAAATAACAAACTGGAAGTGGCACCTTTTCGTGAAGAGATAAAATATTTGAAAGTGAATAAAGAACCGCTTGAGCGGATGTTGCAGAAGCTGGAAGAAAAAGGTGTGAAAGAAATTTCAGGTAATGAAGCGTTTGCTATTTTAGATCAGATATTGGAAGAGGTAAATTTCAATCCGGAAGACGTAGATGAATACATTGAAAAATTCTCCGCTGTTTCTCCGTTGGAGCCCAATCGCTTTTATGTTTCGAAGGATGAAGAGACGGCACCCTTAGTGATGCCAGAATTAAAACCTGAAGTGAAAGCTCCCGAAGTAAAGATCAAAGAAGTTGCGCCTGCACCTCCGCTTATTGCACCGAGACCAGAGCCGGTCGTGGCACAACCTGTTAAGCAAGCTGTACCGCTAGTTAGTGAATCATCGAATCGTGAGCAGAAGCCTACCGTTGTTGCCAACTTTCAAAAGATCGGGAAGATTAAGGACAGCCTGACCATCAATCAGAAATTCATGTTCACCAAAGTGCTGTTCCATGGCGACTTTGAATTGTTCAGCAAAGCCATTGATCACTTAGACAGACAGGATAACATGAAGGCCGCACTTCGCTACATTGATGATGAACACGCTTCCTCATGGGATCGTGACAGCGAAGAGTTTCATGAGTTTATGGAGTTGGTGGAGAGAAGGTTTGCGTAAAAGCCATTTTATATCCCCTTGTATTCAGTGTTCCTTCTCAAATTTCTTTTTGTTTGATTATCAACTTCTTTTTGAATAATTGTCCAACTTGATTTAAAGTTAACCGGCATTTCACTTTTATGGCTAAGTATTAAGAATAGTGTATCGTTTGAGGATCTATAAAGAAACGGTTCTAGTCCCTTGAAAATTATTTGTCTTGTGGAATCAACTTCGAAGTTCTCACTGTCTTGAGTAGTAATAATTGTTAATTGGTGGTCTCCAGTTATTCCCAAATTTTCAGATTTTATATAAAGTTTTTCATTTTCAGGTGAGACTAACTCTACTTTCTGGTGTGTTGGGGAATACGAATCGGTCAATCTGCTGATAAGCCAGTAAACGATAAGACCAAAGACAACAACAAATCCTATTATTATTTTAAATACTCTCCTCATTTTGAAAACGGTTTAAGATTAGATGAACTCACTTATTCACCCTAATCCCAATCGACTGGAATGATTTCCCATGGATGAGCACATTCAGTTCTTTTTGCATCTTCATAATCTCGGCTAACGGTAGTCCTAGTTCGGTGTGATAAATTTTGTAGATCAATTCCCACTCTCCCTTATCCATAAAACCATCCGAGTTGGCAATGGCACTTAACCAACCAAGGCATCGGATTTGTTTTTTCTTATCCAATTTTTTTAACCCCACCATACATTCGGCAAGTATGGTAGCGCCATTCTTTGTTTTCAACTCCTCCATCTGCGCCTTAAAGCTGGCCTCATCAATACCTTCTACTTTCAGCATTTCCTTGCCGAAGGCGACCTCCTTTTCATTCACATTATCATCGGCTAATACTAAAAGATGATACAGGCCGGTGAGTGTTGCTTTATAGTCCATGTTAATACGATGCGTCTTACAACCTAGTGGTAATGTGTTGTTGTAAAAATATACAAAACACCTGAACTAAGAATTTTACGCACTCGATTTAATTCAATCTTTTTTGTTGTCAGTGTTAATCTTATCCATATTCTTCCGAATATTTTCTTTCACTGCTTTTGGAAGGTACTTTTTCTTGCCGGGGCGTGGGCAATCCCACTCTGCAAGCGAAACGTTTTGAATTGTTAGGCGTGGATCTTTGCTGCGTTGATAGGTTTCTGCATTTGTTTGCTCCTGATTGGCCCTGGCAGTAAATGCAGTTGGCCGGTAATGCGTGCGAAGCCTGGCTTCCCTAATTTTCGGGCAGGGTATTCGGCCCATCTGACAAGCTGAGCACAAAAGAAGAAGTAAAATAATCCCTCGAACCGGAGTCTTCATAATGATAGTTTATAAAGTGAAAGCTCAATTACATGTAATAGAACGGTTTTTTGAATGCAATAATTTCAATGTTTAAGGTAATATTATTCTGGCAAATGAGCCATATTCACTTTGGATTATTGCATTTCATTATAACCTCGTTTTATGGATGTTGCTATAGAAATGTCGTTTACTTAGGGCTTGCTTTACCGCCTCATCTCGTTCCTCTGTGGAAGAGAGGATGTCAGCGGAGCTTAAGTAAACGACAGTGGTTGTTATAGCAATTTGTTGCGCTACCTTTGGCCTTATTAATTGATTATGAAGGATTTTAAGAAATACTATATCATTCCCGCTCCCCCTGAGGAGGTTTATCTGGCCCTTACCATTGCCGCCACTATTCAGTTATGGTCAGGCGATCAGGCTGAAATGTCAGATGAACCAGGAACGGAATTTTCGCTATGGGATGGAAGTATCGTGGGAAAAAACCTGGAGTTTGAAACCAGTAAAAAAATTGTTCAAGAGTGGTATTTTGGTGATGAGTCTGTTGAACATGAAAAATCAATTGTCACTATTAAACTTCATCCCGATGCGCAAGGCACTTCCGTGGAGTTAAAACACATCAACATTCCGGATGAGGCTTATGAGGATATTGTAGATGGGTGGAATGACATCTACTTCGGTTCGCTGCGAGAGTTCTACGAATAGTATCATTAACTGCCCGCCTGATTGAATGAAATCGTCTTCGGGAAAAATCGGAGACTAGCTCTTCTTCAGAAATTCAGTTCGGAGAACAATGCTCGATCCGTTGATTCGGCAATCCACCTCATCTTCGTTGTCTGTAAGTTTAATTTTCTTTACAACAGTACCCCGCTTTAAATTGAGCGAAGAGCCCTTTACTTTAAGATCTTTAATCAGGGTTACAGTATCGCCATCATTCAATATATTCCCGTTGCTGTCCTTTACTTCCATATCAATATTGCTTTGAGTGCAAGGTATAGAAATGTAAAGAGTTAATTAAGCCGTCAACTAAACCACCCATCCTCTTTCAGAGAATCTAGCGGTTGAACGATTGACCTTCAGGAAATTAATCGGATATTGAATGGTATGACGTCTAAAAGGACTTTGTTCATTTTCTTTCGAATTTCTATTTGACCACCTCTGGATTCTGTCGTATCAGTAATATCCAACGCCTAATGCAATACTCGGATGAACTTAATTTAATTGAAAAGGCTCAGCATGGCGATAGCCAGGCCTTTCGGAAATTAGTTGAGAAGCATCAACGCTTTGCTTATTCAGTAGCATTTCGATTTACGGGTAATGCTCCCGATGCAGAGGATATTACGCAGGAGGTATTTATCAAGCTATGGAGAAACTTAGGAAAGTATAAACAAGGTATAAAACTGACAACGTGGTTATATCAAATCATCACAAATCAGTGTCTCGACTATTTGAAATCGGCATCAAGGAAAAACCAAATGAAGCATGTGGAGATGAAATTGAGCAGACAAATAACAGATGAGTCGAATCACGGTCAACAAGTGGAGGATCGTGAATTGCTTCAAATTGTCACCCACTTGGCAAAGCAACTAACGCCAAGGCAACAAACTGTTTTTGTCTTACGTGATCTCGAAGGGCTTTCGGTTGATGAAGTATGTAAAATATTGGAAATATCCGCTGAGAAAATGAAAAGCAATCTCTATTACGCCAGGCAGAAGATAAGAGAAGACTTAACACTGTACTACAAGGATTTGACTAAAACGACAATACTATGAATTGTAAAAATGCGCATCAGCAAATTCATTTATTTAAGGAATTAACAAGTGAAGAACAAGACACAGTTCTCAGTCACATTAGCGAATGCGAACAATGTAGGGAATTGGCCGAATCAATGAAGGTTATGAATACTGTACTAAGTCGCATTTCAGGAATATCCGTTGAGCCGTTGCATACTTCTCGGTTAACGAATAAAATTATGTCTGACATAAGTAAATCGGATACTCAATCTTTCAATTTACTCGAATGGATTTTAAGCTACATCGAATTGAGACAAGTGAAATTGATTATGGCCGGAATATCCGTAATACTATTTACTTTATTTGCATTTGAGCAAACACGATCTCCTTTAAAGACAAATCAACACTCTTCTAACTCAAATTTTACCTATGCAGTTCTTAATGCTAAAAATTTTAAGGACCAATTAAGTAGTTATAAAGCGAGAGAAAAAAGCAGAAGAATAAAGGCTTGCAGAAATTTGTTCACCCAACCACAATTAAGTGTTGCTTGTTTGCGCGAAAAGAACATGCATTTTAAAACTTTTTAATAGAATAGAAATGACCCCTATGAATATGAAAGCGAGCTGGATAGTTGCCCTGGGATTTGGCGTGATAATTCTCTCATCATGCGAAAGACCAATGACCTTAGAGACAAAAGTTTACGAGGATGGAACATTTTATAAAACAATTGTTTTTGAAAAAGCTGATTCTTCCCTTGTTCAACAGAATGTATTTGGAATTAACGCTCAACGTGGATGGTCTGCTTCCATGAAAGAACTACCCGACCAGAAGAAAGACAACAACGACAGGTTTCACATCACTTTTAATAAACACTTCAATTCACTTACAGAGATGAACGCTGACTTGAATTCTTCATCGGATACTCTTTTTCAAATCAAATCTACCTTTGATAAAAAATTCAAATGGTTTTATACCTACATCCGGTACACGGAGACGTTTACTCCTATCAATCGGTTTAAGATGCTTCCCATAACAGATTACATTAACAAAGAAGACTTACAGTTTATTGAACGATTGCCCAGTGAAGGTAGCAGTATTTCAAAAGCAGACAGTGTTTTTTTACAAACCCTAAATCAAAAAATTGTTGATCAGTACGGCAACATGGCAATTTTCAATGAACAATATGATATTCTGATCAAGCTGCTAAAAATGAATAACGTAGAGGCAAAGTGGTTTGATACTTTGGCTATCAAAAGAGATTACATCTATAATCATATTGACAAAATGAAGGGAGACCCAAGTTTAGCTATGGAGATGGCAGATTCATTACAAATTCCATTACCACGTGAAAAAGCAATGAAAGATGCTGCTGTGCTATCGAAAGATTTTAATAGCAGATTAGCGTTTATGGGTTTTGCCAAAGACGGGAAGTATACGAATGGAATAGAGATGCCGTGGCAAGTTGTCGAAACAAATGCCGATTCGGTTTCCGGAAATAAACTGTTCTGGCACCCTGTGGTTACGAAGTTTTTGGTTACCGAGTATGTAATGTTTGCGGAGTCTAGAAAGTTAAACCTCTGGACTATTGTGGCCTCAGCTTCTTTTCTCTTGTTGACTTTCTTTGCTCTCCTTCGTAATCGGAAGTGAAATCCCGACTAGAGACTATGCTAACATGAGTTATTTTAGAAAACATTTGACAACCATCCACAACTGCGCGATTAGCTAATCCAGATATTTAATTGGTTAATTCACCGATTGTAAATTAATGTTAGGAGGACACTTCTAACTTTTACTATCTTTAAAAATTAACCAGATTTCAGGATGAACTGCTTCAACAAAATTATTTTTCTCTCAGTTTCGTGCTTATTCACAACGTTACTTTTTAGTAGTTGTGAAAAAAAGGTAACTGATAAACGGATCAAACAAATGGATCCTGCTGTAACAGCATCCATTGCAAAATCCATTGAGACTACAGTTACTCCTCAACTTGCAGAAGGGCTTAATCTTAAGTTGTGGGGAATTGATTCATTAGTAGCAGATCCGGTGTCGATCGATATTGATGATCTGGGAAGAATATACTATACCCGAACCAATCGCCAGAAAAATTCGGAGTTTGATATTCGTGGTCATCAGGATTGGGAAATTGAATCCATTCAACTTACCAATATTGAGGAGAAACGTGCTTTTCTTCATCGCATTTTGTCTCCAGAGAACAGCAAGAAAAATGAATGGCTTGCTGATGTAAATGGTGATGGATCTCACGATTGGAAAGACATGACCGTTGAGAAAGAACATGTATATAGAGTGGAAGACACTTCCGGTGATGGCGTGGCAGATAAATCACAATTAGTTGTAGACGATTTTCATGATGAAGTGACGGATGCTGCCGGTGGTGTATTAAAATATGGAAATGATCTGTTTGTTGACATTGGCCCGGATCTGTGGCGCATCCAGGAAAACAAAGATGGTATTGCAGAGAAGACCACTTCGATCTCTCACGGGTATGGAATTCACATCGGCTTTAGCGGCCATGGTATGTCGGGTATTGAAGTTGGACCTGAAGGAAAAATTTATTGGCAGATTGGAGATATCGGATTTAGTGGTGTTGGCCCCGATGGACAAAAGTGGGAGCATCCCAACAGTGGTGTTATCGTTCGATCAAATCCGGATGGAAGTGACTTCGAAGTTTTTGCTTATGGAAATAGAAACACACACGAATTTGTGTTTGATGAATATGGAAATTTGATCAGCGAGGACAATGATGGAGATCATCCGGGAGAAAGTGAACGCATTGTATATGTAGTAAACGGTGCTGACATTGGATGGAGAACCAACTGGCAGTTTGGAAAATATCGTGATCCCGATAACAATACGTATAAAGTTTGGATGGACGAGAAGATGTATATACCACGCTTTGAAGGGCAAGCTGCTTACATCTTACCAACCATTAAAAACTTTGTAAACGGGCCTACCGGGATGTTGTACAATTCTGGAACAGCGTTGAATGATGAATACAAGAATTCATTTTTTATTGCGGAGTTTGTAGGTAATCCAACACAATCCGGAATTCATTCTTTTAAACTAAAACCAAAAGGTGCATCATTTGATTTTGTGGAGTCAAAAAGAATTCTCGGAGGAGTTTTAGCAACGGGTATAGACTTTGGCCCTGACGGTGCGCTGTATTTGGCCGATTGGATTGAAGGCTGGGGAACAAAAGATCATGGCCGCATTTGGAAATTGGATGTAAACAATCCGAACGTAGATGAACGCAAGCGTACTCAGGAATTATTAGGAGCTGATTTTTCAAGCTATAATGATGATGAGGTAGGAGAGCAATTAAAAAACCCTGACATGCGCGTGCGGCAAAAAGCACAATTCGAATTAGTTGCGCGAGGTGATAAAGGACTGGATGTTCTTGCAAAATACAGTACGCAAAAAGAAAATCAATTGGCACGAGTGCATGCCATCTGGGGGATCAGTCAGTTTGCGAGAAAAGATTTGAAGCATGCACAATTGCTGTTGCCTTTATTATCGGATAGCGATCCTGAAATTCGTGCACAAGCAGCCAAATGGATTGGCGATGTGCGATACAAAGAAGCAGGCGATAAATTAATTCCCTTGTTGAAAGACGAATTTAGTCGCGCGCAATTCTTCGCAGCTGAAGCATTGGGTAGAATTGCATATGAACCTGCCATTAACCCAATTATTGAATTAATCCAAAGCAACAATGATGTTGATGAATACATTCGCCACGCTGCAAGTTTAGCATTAGCGCGAATTGGAAAACCAGAACCTGTCATTGCTTTGTCTGCCAATTCATCGCGGGCAGTTCGAATTGCTGCGGTGGTTGCTTTAAGAAGAATGCAAAATTCGGGTATCAAAGTTTTTCTGAATGATGCCGATGAGTTTGTGGCAACGGAAGCTGCACGAGCAATCAATGATGATCTTTCTATTAAGGATGCGTTACCAGCTTTAGGTAATGCTTTGAGTAACTACAGTTTTACGAATGAAGCATTTGTGAGGAGATCTATCAATGCAAACTTGCGAGTAGGAACGGATGAAGCCCTGCAAAATCTTTTGAACTATGCACAACATGAAGGTAGTCCCAAAGCCATGCGTGCAGAAGCGATTGATGCATTAAGCACCTGGGCAAAACCATCGGTGCTTGATCGTGTTGATGGACGTTATCGCGGAGTGATCAATCGTGATCTTGGAGCAGTACAAAATAAATCAACCGATGTATTGATTCAGTTATTATCAAATAAAGAATCGGTGGTGCGTCTTCACGCAGCAAAAGCCGCTGGAAAATTAAAAATTGAAAAGGCCTCAGCTCAATTGTTGACGCGTTTGAAAACAGATCCAGCACCTGAGGTTCGGGTTGAGGCACTCAATGCCCTTGCTGCATTAAAAGATAAGCAGATCGATGTAGCCATTAAAGTTGC
>JANODK010000288.1:0-10236 GCA_031412655.1 Chryseolinea sp. | reverse complement strand
TTTTGCGCGGACTACGCATTGAATGTAGAGCAGTTTTTGAATTCCGCGCAGCAGCACGAAAGGACTTTTATTGGCTGCATTGAATGGTGTGTACCACTTGTAAATCCAAAAGCCAATGACTATTTACTTTGATTTTTGAAGTACATATCCAAATTGTGCATCAAAATTTGAGGTGTGTGATTTGAAATCAAGAATTATTTATACAAGCTCTTATACTTTGCTTTTCCTTCATCCAAAAATTTCGCAAAAGACTTTGGATTCTTTTCATACCCGAAAGGAGAGACAAGAACGCGTTCATCTTCTCCTACCAATACATAAAAAGGTTGAGCATTGTTATTGAGATTAGTGATTTGTAAATCAGCATTTTGTTTACCAATCGTTTTCTTCACTTTGCTATCGTATTTCGAAGTGTACCAATCTGCTTCGGGTAATTCAGTTTTGTCATCTACATATAAGGCCACGACTACATAATCGTTTTGCAATGTCTTTAATACTTCCGGATCAGACCAAACAACTGCTTCCATCTCTCTGCAATTGGTACAACCATGTCCGGTGAAATCGATAAACAATGGTTTGCCCTGTTCTCGTGCGCAGGCAAGTGCCTGGTCATAATCGAAATATCCATTTAGGCCATGTGGCAAGTGAAGGAACTCAGCGTATTTAGGTTCATCGCAAATGGCAGTTGAATTCTTTCCGCTTGAAATCGCTGCTAGATTAAAATCATGGGTATAGAGTGGAGGTAAATAACCAGCTAATGCTTTTAATGGAGCACCCCACATTCCAGGGACTAAATAAACGACAAACGCAAAAGCAAATGTTGCGAGTGATAAGCGAACAATGCTTACCGTTTTATCGTCAGCATCTTTGCCAGTATCACCAGAGAGGCGAAATCCTTTCATCAGGTAAATGCCAATCAAGGTTGTGATCACAATCCAAATCGCGATGTTGATTTCGCGATCTAAAATTCTCCAATGAAAAGCCTGATCGGCAATGCTTAAAAATTTAAAGGCAAGTGCAATTTCAATAAAGCCCAACACCACTTTAACAGCATTGAGCCATCCGCCTGATTTAGGTAATGAACTTAACCAACCTGGAAAGAAAGCAAACAATGTAAAAGGAATGGCAAAGGCAAGTGAGAATGCAAACATACCAATGACAGGCTTAATAAATTCTCCACCGGCAGAAGAAACTAGAATGCTTCCTACCAGTGGGCCAGTACATGAGAACGAAACTAACACCAATGTAAACGCCATAAAGAAAACACCGATCAATCCACCCTTCTCGGATTGTTGATCTACTTTGTTAATGAAGGTTCCGGGCAATGTAATTTCAAACAGCCCAAGAAAGGATAAACCAAAAACGATAAAGACTGCAAAGAAAATAAGATTAGGTAACCACTCCGTTGAAAGATGATTCGCTGTTTCAGGACCCATTAGTGGAGCGAGTGCTGCCCCGATCAATGTATAAATGATAATGATGGAGAGACCATAAACCAAAGCAAGCGATTTTGACTTCCCTTGTCCAGTAAAAAAACTTACCGTCATGGGCATCATTGGGAAAACGCAAGGTGTTAATAATGCGGCAAGACCTGCGATAAAGGAGAGCAAGAAAAACCCCAATAAAGAATTCTGTTTTGGATCAGCCTTAATAATGGCGGGATCTAAAATCGGGCCTTTGTTCTCACCATATTCTTTCTTTGCTGTCGATTGAGTTTTGTTTGTTGTTGTGTCAACTGGAATGGGTTGAACGGAAGTAGCTTGTTCTATTTTTTGTTCGGTTACTTTGCTTTCATTCTTTTTACCTCCACCATCAACAACGTTTAAAGTGTTGAAAATAAAATCCCCATCAATTAAAACACATGTGAAGTCAACATCGGAACAGGCTTGACCATCGTACGTGCCCAATAAGGTAAGATCAGCAGAGAGTACTTTTATTTTTTGTCTGAACTCACCAGTGTGTTTAAAAATAAGAACATCACAGTCGAAGATTTTCTCATGTTTTGATTCTGGATTAATCGCTCTTACATCACCGATTAACGCATAGCTTTTATGTTTTAAAAATGAAATGGTTAAAGGTATGGGTCCACAATCATCACTGAAGCGACCGGCTTCAATAATTGAATATAGATGCCAGCTTTTGTCGATGGTCGCCAGTATTGATAACTCAATTTCATCGCCAACCTTTATGGTTTGTGTGGGATTCTTTGCAACCAATTTTGCCGGTTGAATCACTTGTGCCGAAACAAGACTAGTGAAGAGAATGAGAGAGAAAACAAATGTAATCTGCTTGAACATGGTATGGAATTTCAATGCTAAAGTAACGAACTCGAATGGAAAATGGTTAGTAGTATGTGTCGAAAGGTAAGGTGCGTGACAAAAGTTAACAGCTAATCAGTGGAATAGGTTTCGGAGTTCAATGAAACATCACCAATCAACTAACTTCTGCATCATCCAACTGATTTTGTTTTTCATATAACTCTTTATAGAGTCCATCATGTGCAATCAGTTCTTCGTGACTTCCTTCTTCCTGCACTACGCCATCCATCAATACAATAATTTTATTAGCAAGCTTGGCAGACGAAACACGGTGCGAAATAATAATGGTGGTCCGTCCTTCCATGATCCGCTTCATGCTGTTGAGAATGTTATTTTCAGTTTTGGTATCAACGGCTGAGAGCACGTCATCCAGCATTAATATTTTTGGTTCGCGTACAATGGCGCGGGCAATGGATACGCGTTGCTTTTGCCCCCCAGATAGTGTAATACCTCTCTCTCCCACACGGGTTTGAAAACCTTGTGGAAAACCCTTAATGTTCTCATACACATCTGCATCTTTTGCAGCCTGATGAATTTTGTATTCATCAATTTGTTTAATGCCAAAGGCAATGTTGTTGAAGATGGTATCGCTGAAAAGAAAAACATCCTGAGGCACATAACCAATCTGACTTCTTAATGACGTTAAATTGTAATGACTAATGGGAATATCATCGATCAGAATTTCTCCATCACGAGCGTCATAAAGTCGAGAAACAAGGGCGGCTACAGTACTCTTCCCTGAACCTGTTGTTCCAATGATGGCAAGCGATTCTCCCTTTTGAATAGTGAATGAAATATTTTTTAATGCCTTAATGCCGGTATCCGGATAAGTAAAGGCAACATTCTTAAATTGAATTTTACCAACAATTTCATGGTCCAGATTTTTCTCTGAAATAATATTGGTTTTTGTTTTTAGAAATTCGTTGATGCGTTTCTGTGATGCCTCGGCTCGTTGAACCAAGCTGCTTGTCCAGCCGAGCGAAGCAACGGGCCAGGTAAGCAGGTTGACGTAGATGATAAACTCGGCAATGTTTCCAAAAGTAAGATTGCCATTGATTACCTCTTTGCTTCCGGCATACACGGTGAGAATCGTGCTAATGCCAATCAATGCCATGATGATCGGAAAAAACAACGATTGTATTTTGGTGAGTTTCAGTGATTGTTTTTTGTATTGCTCTGTTTCGATATTGAATTTCGAAATAGATTCCTGTTCCCGGTTGAACGATTTAATGACCCGTATGCCACTAAAGGCTTCTTGAACGAATGTGGAAAGCTTTGATTGACTCTTTTGTATTTCTTCTGAACGTCTTTCCATTTTATTGTTCACCAAAAAAATACTGATGGATAAAATGGGTAAGGGACTGAGTGCATACCATGTTAAAGTAGGACTGATGTCGAACATGATGGGCACAAGTGTAAGGAAGAGCGTGAATAAGGTAAGCCCATACATAATACTGGGGCCAAGGTACATGCGCACCCGGCCAACATCTTCCGAAATGCGATTCATCAAATCGCCTGTATTATTTCTTCTGTAAAAACTGAGCGGTAATGTTTGATAATGTTCGAAGATTTCATTCTTCAAATCGTATTCAATCAAGCGCGACATTACTATGAGCGTTTGGCGCACGAAATACAAAAAGATTCCGCGCAGCACGGCCATCAGTAAAATCAATCCTGCATAGATTAAAATGCCGTATGCAAAAACGCTAAAGAAATTGTCCTGAAGCTTGGTTCCTGAAAAAGATTGGTAAATGCGAATATTGTCGACTACCAAATCAATAGAGTGTCGCACCAGCTGAGCCGGTAAAATCTGAAAAAAGTTGGAAATGATAACGAAGAGGGCCCCTAAAATTAAATGCCACTTGTACTTGAGCAGGTATTTATTAAGGTATTTAAGTTCTTTCATTCAAGGAATATTAACAGACTTAGGCTAAAACGAAATATTATTCTAATCGTTCGCTGTCGTGTTGCTTTGTTTTTTTGCGGGGTCAAATTACAGCAAACAAACGGGAAAGTGGATTTGAGAAAAACAAAAAACATAAATGTTTCAATCTTGGCTTCAGGCTCCACGCTTCAGGCTGCAAGCTTGTTGCCTGAAGCGTGGAGCCTGAAGCCATTAACTAAAGACCGAGAGTTAAGGATGTAATCAGTAATATATCAGATTCCGATTAGCTAAACCAAACCGGATATTTTACTTTTGTGCCCAAGTTTAATACGACCAGTAGTTCTTTATCATGCTCAATAGAAGAAGCCTTAGAGTGAAAGTAATGCAAAGCCTTTTTGCGTTACAGCAGTGCAAAGATGCCAATTACGAATTGTGTCTGGAGAAAATCAACGATTCCTTCATGCCCGATTTAAACTCGATGGAGGTGCAGGACAAAACCCAGCTTGCCTTGGAGAAGAAACAGGCTACCAAGTTGTTTGAAAATGCCTTTCTTAAAGCCGAAACATCAGTTGATCATGAAAACATCAAGGTGAAAAAGGTGGTGAACGATTGCTTCATTCAATATGCCAACCAATCCAAGAAAGACACATCCTTTTTCGCCAAAAACCTGGTGAGCGAAGTGGAGAAAATCTACGACCAATATATTTCTGTTTTAAGCCTTGTGCCTGCGTTGGCCGAAGTTGCTGAAACCGATAAAAAGATTAATCACAAAAATTTTTCTGATAATGCCTGGGTGCGTGGCATCCGCGAAAGCGAACTTCTTAAGAAAGATGCACTGAAATTAGGCCGTCATTGGCAGGATAAAGCCGATCGTGTTAAAGCTTGGTTCCGTGATGTGTTACGTTCAGACGCAGAGTATATAGCTTACAATGAAAAGAAAAATCTAACGTTGGAGGAGCAAAAGAAATTCATCAACCATCTTTTCAAAAAAGTGATTTTAGGGAAGACCGTTATCAATGATTTCTTTGAAGAAGAAGTATTGCGCTGGGCAGAAGACAAGGACATCGTAAAGGGAATGGTTGAGAAGACCGTGAAGTCGTATGATCCTGAATCGAAACAAGTACTCACATTACATATGCTTTCCATGAATTGGGAAGATGATAAGAATTTTATCGAGCGATTGTTCCAAACCGGATCTCATCTTGATCCGAAATTCAAAGAATTGATTGCCAACAATACCCGCAATTGGGAGGTAGATCGATTACCATTAACCGATCGCATTATTTTGGAGATGGCTATTGCAGAATTGTTAGAGTTTCCAAATATCCCCGTTAAGGTTTCAATAAATGAATACATTGAGCTGGCCAAAAATTATAGCACGCCTAAGAGCCGTCAGTTCATTAATGGTATTTTAGATGTAATTGCGAAGGAGCTGAAAGAAAGCGGCTCTATGAAAAAGAGCGGAAGAGGACTAATTGACAATAAATAAAGTTAATAGTGAACGGTTAATAGTTAATTGAGTGGTATGATCTTGAAAAACCGCTCTGTAATTTTTAATCTGATACTATTTAAAATCAGGCCTCCCTCACAGAAAGGAAATAAACTCCGCTTCCCTTCTCCTAATAGAGAAGGTGGCCGAAGGCCGGATGAGGTAGAGAGGGTTGGGGTAAGGCCAAATTCGATAAACTGATCATTGCCAATTTCAATGATTTGTTAAAAATTGTTAAAATTTTGAATTTGCACCTCGACACACTTTAATTTGAAAGTTTATGAGCAAGAAAAGCAGTAACTCACTCATGGTATTTTTGGCTGGCGCGGCAGCCGGAGCAATTTTGGGGATCTTATATGCCCCAGACAAAGGCACAAACACACGCGAGAAATTGTCTTTTCAGCTTGATAAATACCGTGGAATGTTGCAAGAGCTGATCAATGATTTTGTATCGGGCAAAGAAACCCCACTTACCAGCGAAGCCAAATCGCAAGGACAGAAGGTGGTAGATGAAGCCAAAGGTAAAGCAGAGCAATTACTTTTCGATGTAGATGAATTATTGGAACAGATTCGGGGCAAGAAGGGTTAAAGAGCCAAAGACAATTGGACAAAGAGAAATAGCTTAACTAAAAACAGAACAACATAATACGAGAGACTATGAAGACGATGAAGGGAATTCTTTTAATGACTGCAGTAGTGGCCCTTGCAGCAATAGGCTGCAACAACCGTGATTCGGAAAAGAAGATTGCACAATTGGAAGCCAGACTTCAGGAATTAGAAGGTAAGAAGGCCGCTGCGCCAACACCTGCAGTAACTCCCGAAACACAACCGGCTGATGTAAAACCAACAGGTCCAATTCCGACAATGGAATTTGAAACCATTGACCACGATTTTGGAACCATTAAGGAAGGCGATGTTGTAGAATACACCTACAAATTTAAAAACACAGGTGAGGCTCCATTAGTCATTCAGGGCGCGCAAGGCTCATGTGGATGTACTGTACCTGAGTGGCCAAAAGAACCAATACCAGTGGGCGGAACGGGTATTATAAAAGCAAAGTTTGACAGCAACGGAAAGCCAAACACACAAAACAAAACCGTTACGGTAACAGCGAACACCTGGCCTAAGCAAACCGTATTGCGCTTCAAAGCAATGGTATTGCCAAAAGCGTCCGTACCTGACAATGGCCCGGTTAAATAAGTATTCAGTAACAAAACAATAACACAACATCCCAATCTGCTTCACGGTAGATTGGGATGTTTATTTTAATAACTTTGCCATCCTAAAATTTAATTTGATTATGTATTCAATCTTAGCACAAGCACAAGCATCAAACCCATGGATGCAATTCGTTATTTTCGGTGGTATCATCGTAGTATTTTATTTCTTTATGATCCGCCCGCAACAAAAGAAGGCAAAAGACGCAAAGAAATTTTCGGATGATATTAAAAAGGGTGATTATGTTGTTACCATTGGTGGTGCACATGGTTATGTAGCCGAACTGGAAGGCGATACATTTGTTTTAGAAGTAGAAAAAGGTGGTCGCATTCGCTTCAACAAATCGGCTATTTCAGCGGACGCTACAAAGGCTGCAGCTACTAAAAAATAGTTTGCGTTCGCCTGAATTGTCGATAGGAAATTGATTCGTACATTTTACTTTTTGTGAATGGGATTTTTCAAATCGATATTCAACTTACTTCGCTTCAACAAAAAAAACTGGAAGGCCGTGGTGCTGTGTGTATTCGCAGCCACGGTCTTTTGGTTTTTTAATGCCCTTAATAAAAACTACACCACCAACATCAGCTTTCCATTGGTGTTTGATTACAACGACAATGTTTACATCCCGATTCGTCCCTTACCCAATGAGGTAAAGATTAATGTAACCGGTCTGGGCTGGAATCTCTTTAGGAGAAGTACGGGATTAAAAGTTCCGCCCCTCATTATCCCACTCGAACATCCGGAACAAATACGGAAAATTGTGGGCAGCACGTTGCCAGCATTTTTTGCGAATCAATTGGATGGCTTTGAAATTAATTTCATTCTAACAGACACGCTGCACATCGCGATTGAGCATAAGATGTTGCGAAAGGTTAAACTTCATTTAGATACTCCTTCCATACTTTTCAGAAAAGGATATGGGATGAGTAGTGCTCCCACATTATCACCTGACTCGATTTACATTGAAGGTCCTATTACACTAATAGATGCGTTGTCGCTTCCCGTTAATCTCAAGCTTTCTCAGCGTAATATTGATGAAGATTTTGTGGAGGATGTAGAGGTTAAATTTTTAAATAAGGAACTCATCAAACGAAATCCTCCAACCGTATCGGTGCGATTTAAGGTAGATAAACTGATTGAGATTGTGGACTCAGTTGATCTTAAGATTGTGAATGCAACGATGTCATCGCGCCCGTATATAGAAATGAAGCAATGGGTATGCACGTATGCGATTCCTGAAAAGATGATGAAAGAATATAAGCCAGATTCTGTTCATGCCATTGTTGATCTAAAGGATTTTAAAAGGGGAGAAATAAAAGTGCTTCCTGTTTTGCAAGGCCTTCCGCCATTTACTCACGTTATCAAAGCAGACTCTGTGTTTGTAAAATTCTAGCGGATGAATACTCCCTATCAAGTTGGTATTACCGGGGGAATTGGATCAGGTAAAAGCCTTGTGTGTAAGATTTTTCAGTGTCTCGGAATACCCGTATACGATGCAGACAGCCATGCGAAAGCACTAATGACCACCGATGGAATACTCATATCCAACATCCAAAAAGAATTCGGACACTTGTCTTATAATACTGATGGTTCTGTGAATAGAAGTTACCTCGGTGAGAGTGTTTTTAACGATCCGGAGAAGCTGAAGAAACTGAATAGTTTGGTTCATCCGAGAGTTAAAGAGGATTATTTGACATGGGTGAAAAAAAATGATCATCATCCGTATGTTTTAAAGGAAGCTGCACTTTTGTTTGAGGCGGGTTCGAATAAAGAGCTTGATAAAATCATTGTGGTGCATGCACCGGAAGATCTTCGGATTAAGCGAGTGTTATCGCGTGACGCACATCGCACTGAAGAATTGGTGAGAGAAATCATGAAGAATCAAATGGCGGAAAAAGAAAAATTGAATCGTGCCGATTTTATTCTTTACAATGATGAGAACCAATTGTTAATTCCACAGGTTCTTGAATTGCACCAGAAGTTCATCGCAACCAAAGCCTGACCCCATCACGCGCTTTTCTTCGCGCGAAACTATCAAAGAAGTAGAAAGTTGATTATTACGTAGACATGAATAAGAAAATCATTACCATCATTGCTGTAGTAGGCGTTATCGTTTTGTTAGCCTTGCCTAAATTACATTTGTTCAGTGATGATAAAGCATCGGCTGCAACTAGCCCAACACAAGCTGCTGGCAAACTTCCTATTGAAGTTCTGCTTGTTAAGTCAGGTACACTCGACAATAAACTTGTGGTTACCGGTTCGGTGCTGGCAAACGAATCATTGGAGTTGAAAAGCGAGGTTTCGGGTAAGATTACACATCTGTATTTTAAGGAAGGCAAACACGTAAAAAAGGGAGAAGTACTGTTGCAGATTAATGATGAGGAAATTCGCGCGCAACTAGAAAAAGAAAAATACAATCAAAAATTAAATCAGGATATTGAGAACAGACAACGCAGGTTGTTAGAGAAAGATGCCATTAGTCAGGAAGAGTACGACAATGCGTTAAACAGGTTGAACACCAATACTGCTGACCTTAGACTTCTTGAAGCACAACTTGCAAAAACACAAGTCATTGCTCCATTCGATGGCGTAATTGGATTGCGATACATTAGTGATGGTGCATACATTACGCCCAACAGTGTGATTGCCACATTGTATAATATCAGTCCGGCAAAGATTGAATTTGCTGTGCCAGGTCGTTATAGCACACAAGTGAGACCGGGACAAAAAATTCTGTTTACCATTGAAAGTGATAATCAAGATTTTCAGGGTGAAGTATACGCCATCGAACCTCGCATTGATCCAACAACACGTACTTTAAAAATTCGCGCCATTGCTGAAAACTCGAAGGGCCTTTTGTTACCCGGTCAGTTTGTGAAAGTAGGTTTAATCTTGTCTTCGGTAAGCAACGCAATATTGGTTCCTACTGAAGCCGTGATTCCAGATCTTAACAACCATAAAGTTTTTATTATAGAGGGAGGCAAAGCAAAAGAAGTGAAAGTTGAAACCGGTATGCGTACCGAAACAAACCTTGAAATCACTTCCGGATTAAAGCCAGGTGATTCACTTATTACGACAGGCATTCTACAGCTTCGTGCGGGTATGGGTGTTGAGGTAACGAAGGCAAACTAGAAGTTGAGTACAAGCCTCACCCCGGCCCTCTCCGGAGGAGAGGGAGAAAGTCCTTTTCCTCCGGAGGCAACATAAATATAATTTAAAAAGAAGAACATGAACGTGATTATCTTAGCATCAAGTATCGGAGGTAAAATGACACTTTCCTTATTAGTGTATTCGTACCTGTTCCGGAGGTTTGTTGGCAAGGCTGAAAG
>JANODK010000287.1:0-31189 GCA_031412655.1 Chryseolinea sp. | reverse complement strand
CCGGAAAAAAGATGGGAGCGATGTGCGCTACGCATTCATCTGTTACCATTACTTCCCATCCCAATGACTTTGCTAACTGACTAACAGGTCGTGCGTCAAAACCACCACCAAAAATAATAACTGAAACGGAAGGTTGAATGAGCTCTACAAACACTTCGACATCTCCTTCTTCTGTTTGATATTTTTTGGCTTCTGATTTCTTCGTTTCGAAGAGACTTTGTAAGTCTGGGGCGATTATTTGCTCTAGTTGATGATTTAAAAAGTTATGGAGTTTTGTTGAGCCTGCTGTGATAAGCAGTTTACTGCCTATTGATTTTTTATCCTGACCATCAAATACGGTTGCCAATGCCACCTGAGCATTCATCCGAATAATACTTTCAAAAAAGAAAACCGGACTGTTGTTATCCTGAAGGTCAACTGGTTCAATCAGAACATCGATTACACCATTGCATCCTAAACCAATACCTAAATTCTGATTGCTCTCTTCACGTGTATCATAGGTAACGGTCATGGGTGTTTTATTCATCATGACTTGTCTTGCCTTGCGAAGCGCATCTCCTTCAAGACAACCTCCACTGATGGAACCTATCCACTTTCCATCATCTGTAATGAGCATTCGCGCTCCCGGGCTTCGATACGATGAGCCACGAACTTTCACTACCGTTGCTAACGCAGCTTTGCGTTGAGTGAAATCAACTTTCTTACATGCTTCCAGTATGGTTTTAAATTCCTTCATGTGAATTCAGTTAATCGTTATCCGTTAATCGTATCTGCTCATTCAGATTAACAGATAAGGATATTATGATTTTCATCTATTGAATAAAGTTCGACTTCTTACGCTAAACTAATCGGCAGCTTCCGAATCCGTTTACCCGTTGCGGCAAAGATCGCATTGCACAAAGCCGGAATGAAAGGAGGAACGGGAGGTTCGCCCACGCCTGTTGGTCTTTCATTGCTTTCAATAATGTGTACTGTTGTTTCGTACGGTGCATCCGCCATTCTTGCAACTTGATAATTATGGAAGTTCGATTGTTGTACAGCACCTTTCACTACTGTGATCTCACTTTTTAAACCAAGACTTGCAGCAAAAGCTGCACCTCCTTCAAATTGTGATTTGATGCGTTCTGGATTTACGGGTATTCCACAATCCACTACGTAGTCTACTTTTGTGATTTTAATTTTGTTATTTGAATCTACCGTCACTTCAACAACGCAGGCAACGTAAGTAAGAAAACTTCGATGCACGGCAATGCCTTGACCACTTCCTTTTGGAAGACTCTTTCCCCAGTTTGATTTTTCTTTTGCAGTTTCAATTACTTTTCTGAACCGTCCGGTGTTCCAGGGGAAGTCTTCAATCTTTTCGCCATAGTTCTGAAACTCGGATCCCAATACTTTGGCATCGATCATTCGATCTTCACCAAGCATATCAAGAATATTTTGAACAGGATCAACGCCTCTGGCATGTGCCACTTCATCAATTGTACAACCGACTGCAAAAGCATGATGAATGTTGGATACTGACCGAAGCCATCCGATGCGGATTTTAGTTTTTGCTTCTTGTGTCTCGCAACTAATATTTTCAATCGCATATGGCAAATCAGTCATTCCCAAACTAAGCTCGCCTGCACTGGGTTCTACCGTGGCGGCATTGGCAGTGCCATCAATGCTTGGGAATACAGAACGATGCAACCATGCACTCACTTTATTATTTTCATCGATACCTACTTTTAAATGCTGTGCCGATGGAAAGTGATAGAAGCCATGTTGAATATCATCTTCGCGTGTCCAAAGAATTTTAATAGGAGTTCCTGTGTTTTTTGAAATGAGTGCAGCTTCAACAACAAAGTCAGGTTTCGATTTGCGGCCGAAAGCACTACCTAAAAGTGTCACATTAATAGTGACGGATTTTACATCAATCTTTAACGCGTCCGCCACTGATTTTCTAGTGCCTTGTGGATTTTGCACGGGCGCCCAGACCTCGCATATATTGTCATGAAAATGCGCAACTGCGCATGGTGCCTCCATGGGTGTGTGCGCAAGATGAGGAACAATGTAATCTGCCTCCACAATTTTTTTCGCCTTGCTCAGCGCCTGATCTGTATTTCCATTGGCTCTTCTTACTTTTCCTTTTGTCTTGGCGCGCTTCAACATGTCGTTACCATACTCAAGCGAATTGTAATCTGCATTAATGCCATTCGCCCACGTAACTTCTAATGCTTCGCGTCCCTTTAATGCTGCCCAAGTATTTTCAGCCACAACAACTACACCACCCAATGGCTTGTCAAAGTTGGTAGGGAAACCAGGAGCATCGATGGTAAATACTTTTATCACGCCCGGAACTTTCATTGCGGCTTCCATCTTGAACGATTTAAAACCCGCGCCTGCTTCGGGATTACGTTTTATAACAGCAATTTTTGTGTTGGGAAGTTTAGTATCCAAACCAAATTTTGCTTTGCCAGTTACAATATCTTTTAAATCGACTATGGCACTTTGCTTGGTGATGTATTTAAAATCTTTCGACTCTTTTAAGGTAATCTTACTTTCATCTGGAATAGGTAAGGCCACTGCCTTCTCTGCCAGATAGCCAAATCCAAAGGCTTTACCAGAAGTATGTACTACTTCATGGTTTTGTGCTTTGCATTCTGAAACATCTACATTCCATTCTTTGGCTGCTGCTTGTTCCAGCATTAAACGAACCGTTGCGCCCGCTTTTCGAAGAGGCGTAAAAAACATTCGTAAACTATACGAGCCATCTGTATTTTGATCACCATATTTTTCATCACCAACAGCTTGCTCTACTTTTACTCTGCTCCAATCGGCTTCCAGTTCATCAGCCATTACAAGTGGAAGACTGGTACGAATTCCAGTGCCCATTTCGGATCGGTGCGCAAATAAAGTAACATCACCATTACCATTGATGTTGATATAAACGTTAGGCGAGAATACAGTACTTGGACTGCCCGTTAATTTCTTTGATGAATCGGTGCAGCTAAATTGGAAGCCCAATAGTAAGCCTGACATACTCAGAGAAGTTGTTTTCAAAAAGTCTCTGCGACTAACTTTGAAAATTTTATGTTCGTAGATTTCAGTTTTCATTTGGCAGTAGTGTTAGCAGCCCTTTTAATTGCTTTTCTGATTCTTTCATACGTACCACATCGGCAAATATTCCCCGCCATCGCGGAGTCAATATCGTTGTCGCTTGGATTCGGATTTTTGTCAAGCAACGCAATGGCCGACATGATTTGTCCGGTTTGACAGTAACCACACTGCGGAACATTTTCATCCATCCACGCTTGTTGTACAGGATGAAACTTTCCTTCTTCAGCCCCTACAGAAACACCTTCAATGGTCGTCACTTTTTTATCTCCGATAGAAGAGACTGGAGTGGAACATGATCGAACTGAGTTTCCATCTAAATGAACTGTGCATGCACCACACAGTGCCATGCCACATCCGAACTTTGTTCCGGTAAGATCAAGCTCATCGCGAAGAACCCAAAGCAGTGGTGTATCGGGTTCAGCATTTACGGTAAGACTCTGATTGTTGATATGAAGGGTGTATGATGCCATGGTAGGATGGGTTAGTCATCAAAAAATTAAATAGTTTTATTTTCGAACCGCTTTTACTTCAGCAGGTGTTGTTACGTATCCTTTATTTCCGAAAGAATGAGTAATGTAGTTCAACACATCACTCACTTCAGTGTCTGTTAATTCAATGCCGGCCATATCAACAGCATACAATTTTTTATTTACGGTTATCTCGCCACTAACTCCATAAAGAATATTCTGTGCGGCACGCTTTTTATCGGCCATTAAATAATCAGATTTTGCTAATGGAGGATACAATCCATCGACACCTTCTCCCTTCTCCATATGGCAAGTGATGCATTGTGTTTCGTATATCCCCTTACCGCGTTCAACACTGGCTTTGAGGTCGAACTTTTGAGTGAAAGAAAAGAAAGAAACTCCGGTTATAATTAATGCTATGGTTGCTATTACTTTTTTCATTGTTTTGGTTCAAGGTTCAAAGCTTCAGGTTTCAAGTTATTTATTCCCAGGCCATTTACTCAAGACTAATTTTAAACTTCATTTAAATTGAAAGGTAATTTACGAATACGCTTACCAGTTAAATCAAAAATTGCGTTGGTTAGCGCAGGGCTGAATGGAGGTAATCCTGGTTCACCCACACCACCTGCCTTTTCTTCATTGTTGACAATATGTACTTCGATTTCCGGTGTATCTGTAATGCGCGGCATCTTATAGGTGTTGAAATTTTGTTCAACAGCTTTGCCATCCATAAAATGAGTTGCATGTACAGTAGCGGCACCAAGAGCCATGATGATACTGCCTTCCACTTGTGCTTTGATGATGTCAGGATTTACATACCATCCACAATCCATCACGGCCCAGACTTTATCAATCTTTACTTTTCCATCTGCTTTCTTTGAAACCTTCACCACTTCTCCGACAATACTGGAGAAACACTCGGTGATGGCAACACCATAACCTTCATTTTTCTTTCGTGATTTCCATCCTGATACTTCTTCAAGTTTAGTTATGAGGTGTTGATAACGTTCTTCACCCAAATGTTGTCTTCTGAAATCAAGCGGATCTTTACTTGCTTCAACAGCCAATTCATCGATGAAACTTTCGAATGCAAAACCATTTGTTGAAGCATATACGGAGCGCCACCACATTACGGGTATTGGTACATCCAATGGAATATCAGAAAAGCTATAATGTGAAATGCCATCAAAGTACGGTTCAAGAAATCCTTCAGTTGTACTTCCGAGATACGAATCTTTTTGGGCGCCAGGCCACTGATGATCCATATCTTGTCCGGCAATTTTTGTTTTGAATGCTGAAATACGTCCATCACTCACACCACCTGAACATTGATACACCATGCCAGGTCTGAAGGGTCCTTGTGTTGTATCGTCTTCACGCGTCCACACTACCTGAACAGGAGCCTTTACTTCTTTTGAAATGACAGCGGCTTCATGCGGATAATCCATAAAAGCTTTGCGACCAAAACCGCCACCAAGAAAAGTCATGTTCACAATGATCTTTTCTTTTGGTAAACCCATCAGCGGACTTAATAAATCCTGCACCCAATCAGGACCTTGTATTGGTCCCCAGATTTCAAGTTTGTCATCCTGATAGTGCGCAGTGCAATTCACTGGCTCCATGCAACTGTGCGATTCGTATGGAGTTTCATAAATCGCTTCAATTTTCTTTTCTGATTTTTCTAATGCACCTGCAAAGTTTCCTTTTGTTCTGAATGATAATCCTTCTTTGGTTTTCAAGTCATCATTCATTCTGCTGTAGAGTTGTTCAGTACTTAAATGTTCAAAGCCCGAATCATCCCATTCAACTTTCAATACTTTTCTTCCCTGCATTGCAGCCCATAAACTATCGGCTACAACAGCAACACCTTCTCTGAATGTTGCAAAGACACTCATCTTTACTGCGAGGACGTGTTTTACTCCCGGCACTTTTTTCGTTTCAGAATCATCAAAGCTTTTTACTTTCCCCTGAAATCTTGGATTACGTTCTACGACCGCATATAGCATTCCAGGAAGCTTCTTGTCAAGACCAAAAATGGCCCAACCATTTACTTTCATTGGGGTATCCTGACGAGGTAATGGCTTGCGCAGAATTTTGTATTCTGCTGGTAATTTAAGCTTCACTGATTTTGGTGGCTCAAGCTTCGATGCTTCCTGCACCAATTCACCATAATGTAATTTCTTTCCAGAGGGTTTATGAATCACCTGTCCATCTTCGGCATAACATTCTGTTTTGGATACATTCCATTTTTTTGCTGCAGCTTCGATCAACATTTCGCGAGCTGTTGCACTTAGGTTGAGCAATCTTTTATAGGTACCCCGAACCGTAGAACTACCTCCTGTTATCTGGCTACCGTACTTGGCATTATTTCCTTGTGCAAAAATAATGTTGACTTTATTGAGATCGACTTCTAATTCTTCTGCAATAATTTGAGGAACAGATTGCCACGAGCCCTGACCCATTTCGGATCGATGATTCGTGATGGTAATTTTTCCTGAAGTATCAATAGAGATCCAGGCATTAAGATCAATGCCTGGATTTTCTGCTCCATCTATCTTTATTATCTCCGCATCCTTTCCATTGGCTGACATGTGAAAGCCCAGTGTGAGTGCTGCCCCGGAGATGCTGGAGAGTTTTATAAAATTTCTTCTTGATAAATTCTTTGATGTTGATTCCATGTTGTTGGTATTTGGGGTTGTCAACCGTCAATTATTTAGTGGATCCCTTTTACGTCATTAATTGTGATGCTGTTTTAATTGCCTTTCGTATACGGGGGTATGTACCGCATCGACAGATGTGTCCTTGCATGGCAGTATCAATATCTTTGTCTGTTGGATTTGGAATTTTTTTTAACAATGCAGTTGCCGCCATAATTTGTCCTGACTGACAATACCCACATTGTGGAACTTGTTCTGCAATCCAGGCTTGTTGAACCGGGTGTGAATTGTCTTCCGACAAACCTTCAATCGTTGTTATATTTTTAGTGGCAGCGACAGAAACAGGAACTGAACAAGATCTTATTGGAAGTCCATCAAGGTGTACAGTGCATGCACCACATTGCGCGATTCCACAACCATACTTGGTTCCCGTGAGACCCACTGCATCGCGGATGGCCCAAAGCAGCGGCATTTTCGGGTCGACATCCACAGTAAAGTTTTTGTTGTTAATTTTTAAGGTGAGTGAAGCCATGGGGTGAGGATTTTATGTTGGCGATAATGAAACTTACAAAATATTCAGTCAACACACCAGTGAATAATATGTTAAGGTATGTTTTAAAGTTGAGAGTGGCCGCATTTGAATGAGTTGGGTTGAAATTTGTTAAAGAATCAACAACACAATTCAAAGGGCAAAGTTCTTAAGGTTCAGTTAATCTGACATTTTGTACAACTGATCATGATTAACTACGTGTTCAGAATGTGTAATTTTAGTTTTTACGTTGAAGTGAAGATGTTTGAATAAAAATTTAAGAAATGAAAACAAGAATCTATCTAGTGGCTATTCTTTTGGTGAGTGTATTAAGTTCCTCCGCTCTTTTTGCGCAAAGTACTTCGTTAGAGGTGACGGTGAAAAATATAAAAGGAACGAAAGGAACCATTCGTGTTGGATTGTTCGATACGGAAGAGAATTTTTTAAAGACCGCAGTAAAGGGTAAAGTGGTAAATGCAAATGGCACAGAAGTGAAGGTAATCTTTGAAGATCTCCCTCCTGGCGAATATGCAGTGAGTATTATTCATGATGAAAATGGAAATGAGAAACTCGATACAAAAGCAATGGGAATACCAAAAGAGGGATTTGCCTTTGGGAATAATGCCATGGGCACTTTTGGGCCACCGTCATTCGATAAAGCAAAAGTAAAATTGGAAGGCAAACCCGTTGAACAAGTGATTTCGATGAAGTATATGTAGGAGGGTTTTCCAGAATTGTTTTTATTTGAATAACTCAGTATGGAACCATTGTCGATATTATAATTTATGAAATACGGATTTGTTCAGCTAGCAATTGCGGCTCTTTTTATAATTCAAAATCTATCTGCGCAACAAATTGAGTACCCTAAAGGAATTTACATGAGTTGGGAGGAAGTAAAAGCAAAGACTCCATCGCAGAATTATAACTTGCTCATTGAAGAAAGAGAAAATGGTGATATTCTTTTGAATGGTGGAAACGATTATAAGGTCACGTCACCAGATGAGTCAATTGCAAAAAAAATAATTAAGAAAGAGATTTGGGCAATTTCAGATGGCGAAAACCTGTATATAAATTGTTTTCAATTTAAACTTCAAAGTTGGTATGCAAAGGCAGAGCACATTGGCCAAATTATTTTATTTAAAGGCGCATTGTCTTCTAGTGAAGCCGGAGAAGTGGCTTATCTTGGAGGTGCAATTGGTGGGGCGATAGCAGCAACGAAGCGATATATATACCGACTAGGTAAAAATTCTGGTCGTATTCAAAGGTTGGATAAAGACGATATAGAAAAAGATCTCGCTCAATACCCTGAAGAGCTTGTTCAATATCAATCCGAAGACAAGCCTAAGAATATTGATACCATTTTAAAATATGCCATTATTATTAATACAAAGCTTAAGCTATAAACTCAATCATACGAGACGTCCTAACACTTCTCTCTAGTGATGATCATCACATTTGGATATGATTTTAGAAACATCCTGAACATCAACCAGACCACGCTGATGTCCCCAGGTATTAAAAATGTAAGTAGCAATTTCCGCAATTTCCAAATCGGACAAGGTTGATATTCCCTTCATCTGTTTGTTGAAGCTTTTTCCATTTACAATCAACTCACCTTCTTTTCCATTTTTCATTAAACAAATCACTTCTTCAAAATGATTGTCCATGAAATCAGATTTGTTTAACGGTGGATAGAGTAATCCAAGACCAGCACCATTTTTCTGATGACAGTTGCTACAATTTTTTACATATAATTGCTCACCTTGAATACTGTATTGTTGAAACTTGGTGGAAGACGTAGAAGGTTTTGAATCTGGTTTGGTTGAGCAAGCATAAAAGCAGAACGTAAAAAGCAGGAAGTAAAAAGTTTCGAGTTTAAAGTTTGAAGTTTGGAGCGGTTGAAATCTAAGCCAATCCAACACCTGAAACCCTGAACTCGAAACTTTGAACCGGGAACTTTGAACTCGAAACTTTAAACTCGAAACTTTAAACTCGAAACTATTTCCCATCTTCTTTCTTCAATCGTGCAATATCTGCAAGCAACCTGTTTACATCTTCTTCTTTTGTGCCATCGTATTTGCCACGAATTCTTTTCTTCTTATCGATCAATAAAAACGCACCGGTGTGAATGAAGCCATCGGGTTCAGTTTTGTCTTCCAATGCTGTTGCGAAATAACTGGTCTGTGCAATTTTGTAGATGTCTTCTTTCTTGCCTGTTACAAAATGCCATTTATCACTTTTCACTCCAAGACGTTCGGCAAAATCATGAAGTAATTCAACGGTATCAAATTCCGGATCGATGCTGTGCGAAAGCAACAACACATCATTTTCATTTTGAATGGAATCGTAAACGCGCAACATCTGTGTTTTCATTATCGGGCAAATGGTGCGGCACGATGTAAAAAAGAAATCAGCTATGTAGATTTTATCTTTGAACGTATCGCCTGTAACTTCTGCACTGTCCTGATTAACAAATTTGAAATCGGCAATGGTGTGATACACGGTATCGGAACCCACCACTTCACGTTCGCCAAAGATGGGTAGAGGTACTTCTTTCTTTTGAATACAAGAGGAGAGCAGTAGGCAGTAGGCAATGGGCAGTAGGCAAAGTTTAGCCAACTGAATTTTTTTCCTGTTAGTAAAAATTGAGTTAGTTGCACTCTTTACTGTCGACTGTTGACTGTCGACTGTTGACCGAGTGCTATCGACCATCGACCATTGACCATTGACTATTAACCTATTCATCTTTTCTGAATTTTTTATAAACCTTAATTCCAATCATCATCAAAATACCAACAACGAGTAAGCCGACAATTCCCCACACCATACTCATGGCATCTTTTAGCACAATCAGAAATACAATGCTGATAAGAAACAATGTACCCACCTCATTCCACACGCGCATCTGTTGTGATGTGTATTTAACAATGTTTTTACTTAGTTGATTATACAAAACATGCAATGAAATGTGATATAAATAAAGAAGAAACACCAACGTGAGTTTGATGTGCATGAATCCCATCTTCAACCATTCCGGCTGATTGACTAATAACGAAGTTCCCATCACTAAAGTAATGATGGCTGAAGGCCACGTAATGATAAACCACAATCGCGAGCTCATCATTTTAAGTTGTTTCAGTAAAATTGATTTTTCGGGTTCTGGTTTATCGTTTGCCTCGATCATGTAAATGAAAAGCCGCGGTATGTAAAACAAACCGGCAAACCAGGTGACAATAAAAATAATATGTACTGCTTTGAGATAAAGGGAAGTCATAGACAAAAATACAAGTCGATAGTCAATAGTCCATGATCCATAGCCGTTGTTTCATTGTAAATCGTAAAGAAATATTATGAAAGCGTAATGCGATCGCCTACAAAAATTTTAGTGTGATCAACTGCCACAAGATTCTGACCGAAAAGAACTTTGCTTCCTTGTTTACGATAGGTAGATAATGTTTTTAGTGGTTCAACACCCTTGACAGTGGTATCTTGATTTACTGTAGTGAGCACGCAGCGTGCACAGGGCTTCACACCCACAAACCGATTTGAGCCAACTGTAAAATTTCGCCAGGTATCTTCTTCATGCGGTTCGCCACCTGTGAAGACCAGGTTTGGACGAAAGCGATTCATAGGCAATGCCTCCTCTAATTTTTCATTCAGGTTGTCTAAAGTGCTTTGACCGATTATGAGAAAAGGATAAGCATCTGCAAGACTTACATGCTCATCGTTTACTTTATACAACGGATCAACAGCTCGTGAATTCCCCTCTGGGAAAAACACCAGCTTACATTTCATTCCGAGTAATGAGGAAAACCATTCACTGTGTGCTGTGCTAACCTCGCACGCCAAAACTGAATCAGCCCAGATTGTTACCTTCATCAAATCCATGGTCGATGGATTGGTGAACGAAAGGTGAGTCGTGTGACCTCCGAACGTAATCTTCAAGCCTTCACCTTCAAAGCTTAATTTAAAAAGTGCCATTTGGGGATAAACACGTTGTGTCATAAACTGACTCGCTTCATCTATCAGCATCCATCGCCTGTCGTGCTGAAGGCCTTTCTCAAAAACTCTTGATTGTTGCAACTGAATTCCACCAAGTGATTTGATCGGGTAAATCCAAATTTCGCTTAGCTTTAAGTCGGCCATGAACTTTTCTTTTAAATTTGAATGTTAATGTTAATGGTTGATGTAATTTTCTTCTGGCTATAAAATTAGACGGAAAGAATGAACCTTCACTACCAATAATCCATCATTCGCAATCTAAATGACAAACGCTTCTGCCCTGTGGTATTTTGAAAGTGTCAATCTCTATAATATTCTTTGCCCACATAAGGTAAAGAAGATGGGCGATAAACATGAGTTTCGTGTATACAAACGCGACCAGTTTGTTTATATGCCCGATGATTCGGCCACACATATTTATATGATTGTAAATGGCCGGGTAAGAATTGGTCATTATCTGGATAATGGTGATGAAGTTATATCTGCCATTCTTTCTACTGGGGAGATATTTGGTGAGCTGGCATTGGCAGGAGAAGAGAAACGTAAAGATTTTGCACAATCTATTGAAGCTACTACTATTTGTCCACTTACATTAGACGAACTGCGTGAGTTGATGTATGGAGATAAAGAATTGAGTTTTAAAATTCTTAAACTCATCGGACTTCGTATTATGAAGTTAGAGCGCAAGCTTGACCTCTTGGTTTTTAAAGATGCCCGCACGCGCATAGTTGAATTTTTAAAAGATGCTGCTGCGTGGAAGGGGAAGAAAGTAGGGGATGAGACGTTAATACCAACGCAGCTTACACATAAAGATATTGCATCGCTTACCGGGACGTCACGTCAAACCGTTACCACGATTCTAAATGATATGAAAGAAAAGAATCTCATCAGTTTCGATAGAAAGAGAATTCTGATTCGTGATCTTGAAAAGTTGGCTTAGACACATTCAGTTCTATTGTTAGGTTAAATCTATGGCAAAGTAGGACATAAATAAAAAGACCTTTCTTCAATTTGAAGAAAGGTCTTTTTATTTATAGATGATAGTGTAATCCGTTACTTATACAGCTCTTCGTAATACTCATTCGCCATTCTGCTGGAATCAAAGAATGGCAGCACATCTTCCATACTTGCTTTAACAACCTTTAACCAATTCGCTGGGTTGTTGTAATACATTGGGATGATTTCGTTTTCCAATAAATCCAAAAGATGCTGCGCTTCAATTTTATCTTTAGCTTCAGGCGATAATGAATCTTCTGCCGGAGTAATGATAAAAGAATTTTTTCCATGCTTGGCAAATTCAGGAACCCAACCATCTGGAATAGAAAGGTTAACAGAGCCATTCATTGCGGCCGTCATGCCCGATGTTCCAGAAGCTTCATGATACAATCGAGGATTGTTCAACCAAATATCAGATCCTTTTTTTAAATGACCCGATAACCAAAGTTCATATCCCGTTACAACGGTGCAATTGGGTAGCTCTTTTGTTTTCCAATAAATCTCATTGAATAGATTGATGGAGTTGTAATCTTCCGGATACGGTTTACCTGCCCAAATAATTTGAATTGGATATTCCTTGTTCTGTGCAATTTTTAAGAAGCGTTGAAAATCAGCTAACAAAAGATTGGCACGTTTGTATGCTGCAAATCGTCTAGCCCAAACTATGGTGAGAATATTTTCATCGAAGAGTTTTCCGGTTTGATTAGCCACAACACGGAAGAGTTTTTTCTTCAACTCTTTTTTTCGTCCGGCTAATGCATCCATATTTTTCTCGGCCAATGCTTTGTCTAATACATCGTCTTTCCAATAGGTTCTGTTTTGTGCGTTGGTAATGGCTTTGATTTCGCAAATACCTTTATAGTCGCCCCACATTTTCCTGGCAACTTCACCGTGAAGCTGAGAAACACCATTTGCTACTTTTGCCAGGCGCAATGCTGTTAATGTATAATTCATCACCCCATTCTCCGGATATACATATTCTTCTACCTGTTGCTGTGTAAGGCCATTAAAGAAATTCATGTTATTAAGAAGTGGCATGCTATGTTCTTCGTTGCCGGCTTTCTCTGGAGTGTGTGTTGTGAAGACAACACGCTTCTTCACTTCGTTTATGTCTTTATATTTATCCAATAAGTAAAAACACAGCGGTAAGGCATGTCCTTCGTTCATGTGATAAATCTCGGTTCTGCGATTTAATACATCCAACAACTTCGCTCCGCCAATACCAAGAAGAATGGATTGAGCAATACGCGTTGTTTCGTTTGGATCGTATAATCTGTGACTAATAGTTTGCGAGAGAAAATCATTCTCCTGGATATCGGTGCTCAATAAAAAGAGCGGTGCAGAGTTGAATACTTCAGGCTTTAATAGATAGGCCTTCACAAAAACTTTTGACCCGTGAATGGTGATCGGAAAAACAATTCCGGTATCGGTCAGAAAAGAATAATCTTTGTCGCGGAAGCTGGCTTTTAAGGTTTGATCCTGGTTGCGCTCCTGATCGTAATAACCTTTCTTCCAGAGAATGCCGATGCCGATGAGATTTTGTTTTAGCTCGTATGCACTGCGAAGATGAGAGCCCGCTAAGAAGCCAAGACCACCGCTATAAATTTTCAAGGGTTGATCAACAGCAAACTCCATGGAGAAGTAAGCCACTGGTTTGGAATATTTTTTATCAAAAGAATAGGGAAAGATTTCTTCTACTTTTAACATAGGATAGGTTTATGACAACCGCCAATCTAGTAAAGAGATTGAATAGAATTAAGATCAATTAACGATTTGAATTATTTTTCGAAATCGCAATCGATTGAAGAATCAAAAGAAATACACTTATTTTTCGTTCTTATAGGACAGATGAACCAAAACATCTTGGAGTGACGTGAATGATTGATTGTCGTTTAGCTTCCAGATATATGTATTTTGTTTGTTGACGATGACGATGGAGAAGGAAGAGTTGCCATCTGTTGTGATTTGATAACCGTTTCGCTCAAGTGCATTTTTTGTCCATAGATACTCGTAACCGCTTCCTATAAGATTGATAGAGATGTTACGATGTGCTTCATGTTCTACTCTTCCTGTTTTTAAGTCGAAACCTTTGAACTGAAAAATCTGATCGAATACATCTTTCAAAACAAGATCTTCCGGAATGCCGGTGATGATGTTTTTATCTCTGCCAGCTAACCAGATTTCATCTGCAGTTTGCAAGGCTAGGTCTAGCTCGTGCGTAGCAATTAAAATGGCCTTGTTCAACAAGCGAGAAAGCTGACGAAGCAGATTCATCATTTCTACGCGGTTATTCAAATCCAAATGAGCAGTGGGTTCATCCAATAATATAATAGGAGTGTCTTGTGCGAGCGCACGGGCAATCATTACCATTTGAAGTTGCCCATCGCTGAGTTCGTACAATCTTTTATCAATAAGATGTTCGATGTGTACTTGTTGAAGGGACTGCTGGATGATTGTTGTGTCAGCATCACTCAGTTTAATATTCCAATTGAGATAGGGATAGCGTCCAAATGAAATGAGTTCATAGACCGTCATGTTCGGCATGCTTATCCGATCGGTCAGTACTAATGCAATTTGCTTTGATAAAGGTGCTTCTTTCTTTTCTTCGTTGGGGAAATACTGTATTTCGCCTGCCAATGATTTTTGGAGTCCGGCTAACGTTCTAATCAAAGTTGACTTCCCGATGCCATTTGGACCCATGAAGCACGTTAATTTTCCTTTTTGAAGCGAGAGGTTGAGATTTTGAAACAGAATATTCTCAACGTGCTTTGTCTTATAGCCAGTGGATAACTGATTAGTCGCGATAGCAAGTTGCATGGTATTCACTTTCTCCATACTAAATAGATACGCGTTTTGCACGAAGAATAATCCAGATCACAACTGGTGCACCGACCAAAGCAGTAATGGCATTGATGGGCAAAACATACATACTTCCGGGAAGCTGAGCGATGATATCACAAAACAGCAGGAGTGAGGCACCCATTATAATAACAGCGGGAATAAGTATCCGGTGATTATTTGTCTTTATTAAAAGCTTAGTTAAATGCGGAACGGCTAAACCAACAAAAGCGATGGGTCCGCAAAAAGCAGTCACCGCTCCTGTGAGGATACTGGTTGAGAATATGATTAAAAATCGTGATCGCTTTATATTAATACCAAGGCTCATTGAATAATTATCGCCCAAAGCCCACGCATTCAATGCCTTTGTCGAGAGTATTCCGATTCCACTACCCATAATTAGAATGCCCGTCAAAATCTGAATTTCAGTCCAATTTAATCCGCCTAAACTTCCGAACGTCCAGAGTAAAAAAGATTGCTGTTCTTCTGCTTTGCTTAAAAATTGAAGGACACTTACCATGGACGAGGTGGCGGCTCCAATCATAATTCCTATTATTAGTAGAGAAGTGTTATCGCGCAATCGTTGGGAAAGACCCCATATTAAAATGAATACGATAAACGCGCCAAGACTAGAGGCGGTTACAACTGACCAAGAGGACGGAGAACTTAGAAAGTGAATTCCGGCTACCTGCCCCATAAAAACAAGTGACACCGCCAGACTTGCGCCCGAACTTAATCCCAGCACATCTGGCCCAGCCAAAGCATTACGAAACAAAGTCTGCATTTGTAAACCACCAACGGATAGTGCTCCTCCTGCCAGAATGCAGGTTAAGGCCTTTGTTATTCTGAAATCCCAAACGATGTTGGTCCAGACTTCATTCGTGCTTTTACCTTGCATTGTGATAGAGAAAATCTCGGAAAGAGGGATACTCACACTTCCAAGAGAAAGATTTACCATAAATAATATCACCAGCAGTGATAGCAGCAAAATCCAGCTTGAAAGGGTTTTAAACGAGGATATGGCCATAAAGTAATCTTGACAATGATAAGCGATTTTCAGCGATATGCAGGGTTTTAGGGGTGATAAGACCATCAACTCTTAAAAATTTTGAAACCCGCGTTTGGTAACTATGCTTTAGTTCCTATCTTTGCAATCCTTTTTACGGAAAGAGTGTAGAAAGTCCTGACAAACGAGCATAAATTGGTTCAGCAATGCCTGGAATTATAGGAAAAAAAATAGGAATGACCAGCATATTCGGCCCAGATGGCGAGAATATAGCATGTACGGTGATACAAGCTGGTCCTTGTGTAGTAACGCAAGTAAAAAATATGGAAACGGATGGATACCGTTCGGTTCAACTTGCCTTCGGTGAGAAGAAAGAAAAGAATTCTACTAAGGCCGCTATCGGTCACTTCAAAAAAGCAAACACTACGCCTAAGAGAAAAGTAACTGAGTTTCGCGACTTCGGTATTGAGTATGATGGCTTAGCTGAGCTTGGGAAAGAAATCAACATTCAAGATATCTTTGCTGAAGGTGACTTTGTAGATGCTAAAGGAGTTTCTAAAGGACATGGTTTCCAAGGTGTTGTTAAGCGTCACAACTTTGCTGGGGTGGGTGGAGCAACGCACGGTCAACATAACCGTCTTCGCGCACCAGGTTCTAACGGTAACGCGTCATTCGCAGCACGTGTTCCAAAAGGTAAGCGTCTTGCAGGCCGTATGGGTAATGACAACGTAACGTTGCCTAACCTGAAAGTTGTTAAGATCATCGCAGAATCAAATGTGATTGTTGTTAGTGGCTCAGTACCTGGAGCAATAAATTCAACCGTAATTCTTGTAAAGTAATGGACGTAGCGGTATTAAAATATAGTGGCGAAAGCACTGGAAGAAAGATTAGTCTTTCGGATGCAGTGTTTGGCATAGAGCCAAACGACCACGCAATCTACCTGGACGTTAAAAGTTATTTGGCTAACCAACGCCAAGGGACTCATAAGTCTAAGCAGCGTAATGAAATTTCTGGTTCTTCTAAGAAAATAAAGAAGCAGAAAGGTACAGGTGGTGCCCGTGCGGGTAACATCAAAAGTCCTTTATTTAAGGGAGGTGGACGTGTATTCGGTCCTACACCACGCGACTACTCTTTTAAGTTGAACAAAAAAGTAAAAGACCTGGCGCGTAGATCAGCCCTCTCTTACAAATTGAAAGTTAGTTCAATCTCTGTTTTAGAAGATTTCAATTTCGATTCTCCAAAGACAAAGTCATATGTAACAATGCTTAACGCATTGTCATTAGCCGACAAGAAAACTCTTCTTGTTGTTCCAGAAAACAGCAAGAACGTAGTGTTGTCAGGAAGAAACATCCAGAACACGAAGATTACTACAGCAGAACAAATCAATACTTATGATTTGATGAATGCTGATACTGTGATCATCGCTGAGAGCTCCCTTACAAAAGTTCAAAACTTATTAACGAAAGAATAATGAGTGTACTGAAAAAGCCATTGGTGACGGAAAAAGTTTCTGCCATGAATGAAAAAGGCAAGTACGGTTTCATTGTAGATACTGCTGCTAACAAAGTAGAGATCAAGAAGGCCGTAGAAAAGAAATATGGTGTGAACGTTGAAAGCGTAAACACTATGAACGTAATGGGCAAGTTCAAATCCCGCTTCACAAAAGCAGGAGTATTGTCAGGTCGCAAGCCAAACTACAAGAAGGCTATTGTAACCTTAGCTCAAGGAGAAGTAATCGATTTTTATAGCAACGTATAATTCATAGACAATGGCGTTGAAGAAATTAAAACCAGTAACCCCAGGCACGAGACATAGACTCGCACCATCATTCGATGACATTACGGCATCGAAGCCTGAGAAATCTTTGGTTAAGATCATAAAGAAAACAGGTGGTCGTAACACAGATGGTCGCATGACAATGCGCTACATCGGTGGAGGTCACAAGCAGAAATCACGTGAGATTGATTTCAAACGTGATAAGGTAGGAATACCTGCTACGGTGAAATCAATTGAGTACGATCCAACACGATCAGCTCGTGTAGCATTGTTGTATTATGCTGATGGATTCAAGACATATATTCTTGCTCCGGAAGGACTAACTGCAGGTCAGCAAATTTTTGCTGGCGCAGACGTAGCACCAGAAGTAGGAAATGCTTTACCGCTTTCTAAAATACCTTTGGGTACTATCGTTCACAATGTTGAGATGAAGCCAGGAAAAGGCGGAGCGATTGCTCGTAGCGCAGGAACATTTGTTCAATTGCTTGCCCGTGAAAACGGAATGGCAACGTTGAAGATGCCTTCTGGTGAAATGCGTAACGTAATGGATGTTTGCATGGCAACAGTAGGTACTGTGTCCAATGCAGAACACATGAACGAAAGTGTTGGTAAGGCAGGTCGTAGTCGCTGGAGAGGTATTCGCCCTCGCACAAGACCAGTTGCGATGAACCCGGTAGATCACCCGATGGGTGGTGGTGAAGGGCGCGCTTCTGGAGGACATCCAAGATCACGCAATGGTCTTTACACGAAGGGTAAGAAGACTCGTCATCCAAAGAAATATTCAGATCGTCTAATCATATCTAAGCGCAAAAAATAATGGGACGCTCGATTAAAAAAGGACCCTATTGTGACTTCAGGGTTTTGAAAAAAGTAGAAGCCACAGAGAAATCAGGTAAGAAGTCTGTAATAAAGACGTGGTCGAGAAGATCAACGATTGTGCCTGAAATGATCGGCCATACATTCGCAGTTCATAACGGAAATAAATTTATTCCTGTATATGTAACCGAAAACATGGTCGGACATAAGCTTGGTGAATTTTCACCAACACGCACATTCCGTGGACACTCAGGTAACAAGACTAACGCTAAGTAAATATGGAAGCTGTAGCGAAAAAGACAAAGAAATCGGTGCTGAAGCGTGAGAAACGCGATGCCCGCAAAGAAGCAGCCAAGAACGGACCTGCAGTAGCGAAATTGAAAAATGTGCCGACATCTCCTCGTAAGATGAGATTGATTGCAGATTTGATAAGAGGCGAACGGGTTAACAAGGCGCTTAATATTTTGAAATACGAACCGAAAGTAGGTTCTCCAAAGCTTGAGAAGCTTTTGTTATCGGCCATCTCTGGCTGGGAAGCAAAACATCAAGATGTGAAATTGGAAGAAGCTGATCTTTTTGTAAAAGAGATATTCGTAGATGGTGGCCGTCAATTGAAAAGATTGAAGCCAGCGCCACAAGGAAGAGCGCATCGCGTAAGAAAGCGTTCTAACCACGTGACATTAGTGTTGGAAAGCATGAGAAATGTTCCAGCCGCTGAAGTAGTAACGACTAAAGAAACGAAGGAATAATGGGACAGAAAATTAATCCAGTAGCATTCAGGCTAGGTATCGTACGTGGTTGGGACTCCAGCTGGTACGGTGGAAAGAATTTCTCTGATAAGTTGGTTGAAGATCACAAGATCAGAAAATATGTTGATGCCCGTATTCCAAAAGGTGGTATTGCTAAAGTGGTTATCGAAAGAACACTGAAACGAATTACTTTAACGATTCATACTGCACGTCCAGGAGTTGTTATTGGAAAAGGTGGCACTGAAGTAGATAAGATCAAGGAAGAATTGAAGAAGATCACGAACAAGGATGTTCAGATCAACATCTTCGAAATAAAACGCCCTGAGTTGGATGCAAGATTGGTTGGTGAGTCAATCGCTCAACAAATCGAAGCGCGTATCTCTTACAAGCGTGCCATGAAGCAAGCGATTGCTTCTGCCATGCGTGTTGGTTCTGAAGGAATTAAAATCAAAGTTTCCGGGCGTTTGGCAGGTGCTGAAATGGCGCGCTCTGAGCAATACAAGGAAGGAAGAGTGCCTTTGCATACACTTCGCGCTGATATTGATTATGCTTTATCTGAAGCACAAACAGTATATGGTAAGCTCGGAATAAAGGTTTGGATTTTCAAAGGCGAGATTTACGGTAAGCGTGATCTTTCTCCAAACGTAGGAGTAGGAAGCAACGCACCAACAGGACCAGGTGGTCCTGGAAAGTCTAACGACAGAAACGAGCGTGGTGGAGACAGAGGCGGTCGCGGAGGCAACAGAGGCGGAGGTGGTCGCGGAGGCGATGACAGACGTGGTGGCCAAGGTGGCGGTGCGGGAGCAAGACGCGGTGGCAGCAGTGCCGGTGGCGGAAAAAGAAATTGATAATTAGTCAGAACGCAATAAAGTAGGTAACAATGTTACAGCCTAAACGAACGAAATTTAGAAAAGCACAAAAGGGTCGTGTTAAAGGAATGGCAACCAGAGGTCACTCTATCGCTTTCGGACAATTTGGTCTGAAGTGTTTAGAAGGCGGGTGGATTACATCACGCCAACTTGAAGCTGCTCGTATTGCAGTAACCCGTGCGATGAAACGCGAAGGTCAGGTTTGGATCAGAATATTCCCTGACAAGCCGATTACTCAAAAGCCTGCTGAAGTGCGTATGGGTAAAGGTAAAGGAGCCCCTGAATATTGGGTAGCAGTCGTTAAGCCTGGTACTATTTTGTTCGAAGCGGGTGGTGTTAACATGGCGACAGCCAAGGAAGCACTTACGTTAGCAGAGGCAAAATTGCCTTTCAAGACGAGATTTACAGTGAAGAGAGATTACGTAGAATAACATAAGTCATGAAGAACTCAGAGATAAAAGCCTTGAGTGTTGCCGAACTGAAAGAAAAGATCGGCAGTGAGCAAGAAGGCTACAGAAAAATGCGCTTTGCGCACCAGGTAGCAGCGATAGAAAACCCAATGAAAATTCGGGTAGCACGCAAACTAATTGCCAAGCTTAACACTGAGTTAAGGGCTAAAGAACTTCAAAAATAATTCCTATGGAAAGGAACGAACGAAAAGAAAGAATTGGGAAAGTGCTCAGCAACAAGATGCAGAAAACCATCACGGTTGCTGTTGATAGAAAAGTGAAGCACCCTATCTATGGTAAATTTGTGAACAGAACTACTAAGTTCAAGGCGCATGACGAAACCAACTCGGCAGGTATAGGTGATACAGTACGTATTTCTGAAACTCGTCCGTTGAGCAAAGACAAGCGTTGGAGATTAGTTGAAATAGTTGAAAAAGCGAAGTAATTATGATACAAAGCGAATCAAGACTTTCGGTAGCGGATAACAGTGGAGCAAAGGAAGTTCTTTGCATACACGTACTTGGAGGAACAGGAAGACGCTACGCTTCTGTTGGTGACATGATCGTTGTGACTATTAAGTCAGCAATACCAGGTAGCCAGGCGAAGAAAGGTACTGTATCAAAAGCAGTAGTAGTGAGAACCAAAAAAGAAGTACGCAGAAAGGATGGTTCATACATCCGTTTTGAAGATAACGCTGCCGTATTGTTGAATGCTCAGAACGAACCTCGTGGAACCCGGATTTTCGGTCCAGTGGCACGTGAGTTAAGAGAAAAGCAGTTTATGAAGATTGTTTCATTGGCCCCAGAAGTTATATAAGCCATGGCGAAGAAAGTAGAAACTAAACAGAAGGTCAGACTCCGCAAAGGCGACACAGTTGTCGTGATTGCTGGTGATGATAAAGGCACGGCACAAAAACCAAAGATTGGTAAGGTTCTGGAAATTTTCACAGATACCAATCGTGCTATTGTAGAAGGTGTAAACATCGTAACAAAACATCAGAAGCCATCTGCTGGTAAGCCAGAAGGGGGAATCAAGAAGATGGAAGGTACGATCCACATCAGTAATTTGATGTTGGTAGATCCTGCAACAGGAAAACCTACCCGCACGGGTAAAAAGCTTAACGAAAAGAGTAAGCTTCAGAGATATTCTAAAAAAACCGGAGAATTTATTAAGTAATGGCAACTCCAAGACTAAAAGAAAAGTACGTTACCGAAATCGTACCGGCACTAAAAGAGAAGTTCAATTATACTTCTGTAATGCAAGTTCCGAAAATCGAAAAGATCTGTATCAACAAGGGTATGGGTGTAGCGGTAAGTGATAAGAAATTGATTGATCAAGGGTTGGAAGAAATTACAACCATCACGGGTCAGAAATCAGTTTCGACAAAATCAAAGAAAGCAATCTCTAACTTCAAGTTGAGAGAAAACATGCCGATTGGTGTACGCGTAACCTTGCGTGGCCAAAAGATGTATGAGTTCTTAGACAGATTGATGAACATCGCTCTTCCACGAGTTCGCGATTTCCGCGGAGTAAGTGCAAAAGGTTTTGATGGACATGGAAACTATACCCTCGGTGTTAAAGAGCAGATTATCTTCCCTGAGATATCAATCGAAAAAGTAAACAAGATCAGCGGTATGGACATTACGTTCGTAACAACGGCTGCTTCTGACGAAGAAAGTTATGAGCTCCTGAAAGCTTTCGGGATGCCTTTTGCTAACAAAAATCAAAACTAAGCAATGGCTAAAACATCCGTAATTGCTCGGCAAACAAAACGCGAAAAGTTGGTTACAACTTACGCTGCCAAAAGAAAAGCATTAAAAGAAGCTGGTAACTATACTGAGCTTGATAAGTTGCCGCGCAACGCATCTCCAGTTCGGTTACATAACCGTTGCAAATTGACCGGACGTCCGAAAGGATATATGGGTAAATTTGGAATTTGCCGTAACGTATTTCGTGAAATGGCTTCGGCCGGTAAAATCCCTGGATTGACAAAGTCGAGCTGGTAATTACACTACATATTGGTTGCTGAGTATCGAAGTCGGTTAAAAGCCGAAACCCGATGACAGTTTGGATAATATAAATTGTTATATATCTTTGCAGCCCGGTTTAAAAACGGGCTTGCTTTTTATAAGAAAAGTTTAAAGAGATGACTGATCCGATCGCAGATTATTTGACCCGATTAAGGAACGCCATAAAGGCGAATCACCGTGTGGTGGAAATTCCTACATCAAATCTCAAAAAGGAAATTACAAAGGTTCTTTTTGACAAGGGATACATTTTGAATTACAAATTCCAGGAAGGTGATGTTCAGGGCGTGATTAAAATCGCTTTGAAATACAATCCGGAAACAAAAGAATCCGCAATAACAAAACTTCAACGCATAAGCACTCCAGGGTTGCGTCAGTACGCCAGCATGGATACCATGCCACGCGTAATGAACGGTTTGGGTGTCGCGATCTTATCAACATCGAAAGGTGTGATTACCGATAAGGAAGCACGCACAATGAATATAGGTGGAGAAGTTTTGTGTTACGTCTATTAATCTAAAGAAGACATGTCACGCATAGGTAAACAACCGATATCAATCCCAAAGGGAGTTACATTTAACTTCTCGAAGGAAAATAGTAAGGTCTCTGTTAAAGGACCAAAAGGTGAATTGCATCAGTCTATCGATCCTGATTTCAGTATCAAGAGTGAAGAAGGTGTTATCACTGTTGAACGTCCAACAGAACAAAAGCGTCATAAGTCTATGCATGGTCTATACCGTGCGTTGATCGCCAATATGATCACTGGAGTTTCAACTGGTTATAAGGAGCAACTTGAATTAGTGGGTGTGGGTTACAAAGCAACGGCACAATCCAATGTGTTGGAACTTAGCTTAGGATATTCACACAATGTGTTCCTGGCTGTGCCATCCGAAATTAAAGTAGTTGCCGTTCAGGAGAAGGGTTCAAACCCAACGATTATTCTTGAAGGTATCGACAAGCAATTGATTGGCCAGGTGGCAGCAAAAATCAAATCACTTCGTAAGGTTGAACCATACAAAGGAAAAGGTATTCGCTTCACCGGTGAGTTTGTGCGCAGAAAAGCAGGTAAGACTGCCGCTAAATAATATTTATAAACAAGCATCATAGAAAGCTATGGCAGGCAAGAACAGAGAGAGAAGAGAGAGAATTAAGAAGGGTGTCCGTAAGAAGATTACGGGAACTACAGAAAGACCAAGGTTATCTGTTTTCAGAAGCAACCGCGGAATTTACGCCCAGATAATTGACGATTCTACAGGTACAACACTTGTAGCCTCTTCAACAGTTGAACTTGGCGAAAAGGCAGGTTTGAATATTGAAAATTCAAAGGCAGTAGGAAAGAGCATTGCAGAGAAAAGCGCTGCAGCTGGAGTACTAACTGTGGTATTCGATCGTAACGGATACTTGTATCACGGAAATATCAAAGCTTTGGCAGAAGGTGCCAGAGAGGGTGGTTTGAAATTCTAAGTAACTGAAATATGTCAGTAAGCAATATCAGCACAGTAAAAGCCAGCGAAATTGATCTCAAAGAGAGAGTGGTAGCCATTGAGCGTGTAGCGAAAGTGGTGAAAGGCGGGCGTAGGTTTAGTTTCGCAGCGATTGTGGTTGTGGGCGATGGAAATGGTGTAGTAGGTTATGGACTTGGTAAAGCCAATGAAGTAACAGACGCTATCACAAAAGGTATCGATGACGCGAAGAAGCACTTGGTGAAAGTGCCAATCATCAAAGGAACTGTTCCGCACGAAGCGACTGGTAAATTTGGTGGTGGATTCGTTCTTCTTAAGCCAGCTTCCCCAGGTACTGGAGTTATAGCCGGTGGTGCGATGCGTGCCGTGCTAGAAAGTGCTGGTGTACACAATGTATTAGCAAAGTCGAAAGGTTCTTCAAATCCACACAACGTGGTGAAGGCAACTTTCAAGGCGTTGACGAACATGCGTGATGCTTTCACTGTAGCAAAGAACAGAGGTATTTCTTTATCGAAAGTATTTAACGGATAGTAGACATGGCGAAGGTACAGATCACACAATCCAGAAGCATGATAAAGCGCCCCGATACGCAACAGCGTACCATTAAGGCTCTTGGTCTTGGAAGAATAAATAAGTCGGTTGAGGTGGAATTAACTCCTCAGATTGCCGGTATGATTAAAAAGGTAAATCACCTTATCACGGTAAAAGCGCTTTAATATGAAACTGCATACATTAACACCGGCTGAAGGTTCGGTACGCACAAATAAGAGATTAGGCAGAGGCCAAGGTTCTGGTGGTAGCACGGCAGGACGTGGACATAAAGGTGCTCAATCAAGATCAGGTTATTCTAAGAAGACCGGTTTTGAAGGTGGACAAATGCCTTTGCAAAGACGTATTCCAAAGTTTGGATTCAAGAATAACAACAAGATTTACTACAAGGCTTTGAACTTAGATGTTCTTGAAGCTTTATCAGAAAAGTTGAAATCAGCAAGTCTGACTTTAGCGGTATTGATTGAGCAAGGTGTAGTAAACAAGACAGAGAAAGTGAAAGTGTTAGGTAGAGGCGAGATAAAAGCGAAGGTAAATGTAGAAGCACACGCTTTCTCAACCGCTGCTACTGAAGCAATCGAAAAAAATGGTGGAACTGTTACAACCGTGAAGTAATGAAGCGTTTCCTAGAGACCATAAAGAACATTTTTTCAATTGAAGACCTGCGGGTTAGAATTCTGAATACAATCGGATTTTTGATCATCTTCAGAGTCGGTTCTTTTATTGTATTGCCTGGTATCGAAGCAACCCTGCTTGATCCAGATCGCGAAACAAGTGGTATTTTAGGATTCATCAATAACTTCTCCGGAGGTGCATTTAACAACGCATCGATCTTTGCACTGGGCATTATGCCTTATATCTCAGCATCGATTGTTGTTCAGCTTTTATCGTTTGCTGTTCCATATTTCCAGAAACTTCAGAAGGAAGGTGATTCTGGTCGTAAGAGATTGAATCAGTACACACGAGTATTGACGATTTTTATTACCGTATTCCAAGGCTATAGCTATTTGAAGGGTGCTTTAGATCCTGCGGTGATTATTAATCCAGGAACGTTCTTTTATGTGTCATCTGTTGTCATTCTTATTGCCGGAACAATGTTCTGTATGTGGCTTGGAGAGCGCATCACTGACAAGGGAATTGGTAATGGTATTTCAATGCTGATCATGATCGGTATCGTGTCAAGATTACCTTTGTCATTAGTTTCTGAAATATCAGACAAGTGGCCAGGTAAGGCGATCTTCTTTATCGTAGAAATGTTTGTTCTCTTTGGAATTGTTGTAGCGGTCATCGCCCTTACTCAAGCAACGAGAAGAATTCCAATTCAATACGCAAAGCAGGTTATCGGAAACAAGTTATATGGTGGCAAACGTGAGTTCATCCCATTGAAACTTAACTCTGCAGGTGTAATGCCAATCATTTTTGCTCAGGCCTTAATGTTCATCCCGGCTTTTCTTGGCGGACTTTGGGCGGACAGTGATTTTGGTGCCTCGTTAAGTTCAACGTTTTCTGATCCGTATTCATGGCAATACAGTTTACTTTTTGCATCCATGATTCTGGTCTTCACATTTTTCTACACGGCAATCACGATTAACTCGAACGACATTGCTGACAACTTGAAAAGAAACGGTGGATTTGTTCCCGGCATTAAGCCTGGACAACAAACTGCTGAATTTATAGATACAGTATTATCAAGAATTACGTTTCCAGGTGCAATCTTCCTGGCTTCTATTGCGGTGCTTCCAGCATTTGCAGTGCAGGCAGGGGTTGGTCAGAACTTCGCTCAGTTCTTTGGTGGCACTTCATTGTTGATCTTAGTTGGTGTTGTGTTAGACACTCTTCAACAAATTGAAAGCTACCTTTTAATGAGACATTATGAAGGTATGATGAAGTCTGGAAGAGTAAAAGGACGTTCTCAATTTGCTGCGGCCTAATAGTTGAATGGTTCACCTAAAGTCGGCAGAGGAAGTTCAGATCATTAAAGAGAGTGCTCAGATTTTGGGCAAAGCTCACGGAGAGATAGCCAAGCATGTTAAGCCTGGTGTTCGAACCCAGGATCTGAATAAGCTTGCTGAGGAATTCATTCGGGACAACGGAGGTACACCATCGTTTAAAAATTACAATGGTTTCCCAGCTGCCCTTTGTATTTCGGTGAATGAAGTAGTCGTTCATGGATTTCCAGGAACGTATGAGATCAGAGACGCTGATATCATTTCAATAGATTGTGGAGTGTATTTTAAGGGATACCACAGTGACTCGGCTTACACCTATCCATTGGAAGGTGCAAGTGCTGAAAATCTGCTTCTCTTAAACAGAACATACGAATCTCTTTACAGAGGTATCGAGCAGGCGAAAGCCGGCAATCGGATTGGAGATATTAGTAGTGCTATTCAAACTTATGTAGAAGGCTTTGGATACGGTGTAGTGAGGGAGTTGGTTGGACATGGAGTGGGTAAAAATCTTCATGAAGATCCAGAAGTACCAAACTATGGGAAGCGTGGAAAAGGAGTAAAGATTGTTCCTGGAATGGTCTTCGCAATTGAACCCATGATTAACCGAGGCACAAAGAATGTAGTTCAGGAGCGTGATGGTTGGACGATAAGAACAACGGATCGAAAGCCCTCAGCACACTTTGAGCACATGGTGGCCGTGTATGAGAATGAAACCGAGATATTGACAACGCACGAGTATATAGAAGAAAATTATACATATAAGTGGCGAAACAAAAGTCAATAGAGCAAGACGGTACGATCGTAGAAGCATTATCGAACGCGATGTTCAGAGTGCAACTGCAAAACGGTCACGAAGTACTGTCACACATTTCTGGTAAAATGAGAATGCATTACATCCGCATTTTACCAGGAGACAAAGTGAGACTGGAAATGTCTCCTTACGATTTAACAAAAGGTAGAATTGTATTTAGATACAAGTAAAGATTATGAAAGTTAAAGCATCCGTCAAGAAGCGCAGTGCAGACTGTAAGATCATACGGCGCAAGGGCAAACTGTATGTGATTAACAAAAAGAATCCTAGGTTTAAACAAAGACAAGGTTAAGAAACTATGGCACGTATAGCTGGTGTAGATATTCCGGATAACAAAAGAGGCGAAATCAGTCTCACGTACATTTTTGGTATTGGCCGCAGGTCAGCCCAACATATCCTTACAACTGCCGGTGTAGACTGGGACAAGAAGGTGAAAGAATGGAACGATGAAGATTCGAACGCCATCCGCGCGATCATTGCTGAGAAGCATAGAATTGAAGGTGCGTTAAAGTCAGAAATTCAATTGGGCATTAAGCGATTAATGGACATTGGATGTTACAGAGGCCTTCGCCATCGCAGAGGTTTACCTGTGCGTGGACAGACCACGAAGAACAATGCGCGTACTCGTAAGGGTAAACGTAAGACGGTAGCGAATAAGAAGAAGGTAACTAAATAATATTAAACTTTTCAATAATGGCGACAGCTGAGAAGAGAAAAGATAAAGCGAAGAAGAGAGTTGTGACTGTTGAGGCCGTAGGCCAGGCACATATCCGTGCGACATTCAACAACGTCATCATCGCTATGACAAACAATTCAGGTCAGGTTATTTCCTGGGCATCTGCCGGAAAGATGGGCTTCAAAGGTTCTAAGAAGAACACTCCTTACGCTGCTCAAATGGCGGCTCAGGATTGTGCAACAAAGGCCTTCGAATTAGGCTTGAGAAAGGTTGAAGTCTTTGTTAAAGGTCCTGGCGCTGGTCGTGAATCAGCGATCCGTACCATTCAAGGTTCTGGAATTGAAGTAACTTTAATCCGTGACATCACTCCACTTCCACACAATGGCTGCCGTCCTCCAAAGAAAAGAAGAGTTTAATAGTAGATGATTGAAGATAGGGGATTCACAATTTGAGAATCCAACATCCAAAATTTAAAAACGAGAAAATAAAATGGCACGATATACCGGCCCCAAAGTCAGAATTTCAAGAAGGTTTAATGAGCCCGTAATGGGCGACAGCAAGGTTCTTGCAAAGAAAAACTATGCACCTGGTCAACATGGCCGCGGCAAAAAGCGTAAGCAATCAGAATACGCTATACAGCTTGCTGAAAAGCAAAAGGCAAAGTACATCTACGGTTTGTTAGAAAGACAGTTTGCGAAATTGTTTGATAGCGCTACCCGCAAGAAAGGTGTTACTGGTGAAGTGTTATTACAACTTCTTGAATCCAGATTAGACAATACAGTTTATAGATTAGGTGTTGCACCTACTCGTAGATCTGCACGTCAGTTGGTATCGCACAAGCATATTTTAGTGAACGGTGATGTTGTTAACATTCCATCTTACTCACTTAAGGCTGGTGATGTAGTTGAAGTACGTGAGCGTTCTAAGTCATTGGAAGTAATCAGCGAAAGTCTTTCAGCACAAGGCGCGAAGAAATATAACTGGTTAGAGTGGAGCCAGGCAGAAATGGTAGGTAAATTAGTGAACATACCTCTTCGTGCAGACATCCCAGAGAACATCAATGAACAATTAATCGTTGAATTGTACTCGAAGTAATTTTAACATTAACAGTTAATCAATATTACTATGTCAATATTTGCATTTCAAATGCCGGATAAGGTAGCGATGGAAAAGTCTGACGACTTCCACGGCCTATTCACTTTTAAGCCTTTGGAAAAAGGATATGGCGTTACAATTGGTAATGCGTTAAGAAGAATTTTATTATCATCATTGGAAGGATATGCCATCACTGGTATTAAAGTTCCAGGTGTGCTTCATGAGTTTTCAACCATTGAAGGTGTTGTAGAAGATGTAGCTGAAATTATTCTGAACCTGAAAATGGTTCGCTTCAAGAAAGTTACGGATACGTTCGACAGCAAGATCACCGTTAACATTAAGAAGCAAAAGCAATTGAAGGCTGGCGATATCGCTAAGTTCACAAGTGCATTTGAAATTCTGAATCCTGAACACGTAATCTGTAATCTTGACGAGTCTGCTCATTTCGAAATTGAGTTGAACATCGAAAAAGGAAGAGGTTATTTACCAGCAGAAGAAAACAAGCCAACAGAGCAAGTTTTTGGATTTATTCCAATCGATGCCATTTTCACACCGATCAAGAATGTGAAATACAGCGTGGAGAATACTCGCGTTGAGCAAAAGACTGACTACGAAAAGTTAGTTATTGACATTGAAACAGACGGATCAATCCATCCTGAGAAGGCTTTGGAAGGAGCTGCACATATCCTGATCAAACACTTTGCATTATTCTCTGACAAGTCAATTGAACTTGAAACTGGTAAGGACAAAGAAGTTGAGCAGGTTGACGAAGAGATGTTACACATGCGCAAGTTGTTGAAGACAGCCTTGCATGATTTAGATCTTTCGGTGCGCGCTTACAACTGCTTGAAAGCTGCCGATGTTAAATCACTTGGTGATTTAGTTCAACTTGAAATTTCTGACATGATGAAGTTCAGAAACTTCGGTAAGAAATCATTGGCTGAGTTAGAGCAATTGGTTGCTGAGAAGAGCCTTACATTCGGAATGGATTTGGCGAAGTATAAACTTGATGAAGACTAAGGAATCATGAGACACGGTGATAAAGTAAATAATTTAAGCAGAACAGCGTCACACAGAAGTGCGTTGTTATCGAACATGGCTTCTTCACTTATTTTGAATAAGCGCATCACGACTACTGTAGCAAAAGCGAAGGCTTTGCGCAAGTATGTTGAGCCACTTATTACAAAGGCGAAGAGCGATACAACTCACTCCAGAAGAACAGTGTTCTCCTACCTTCAGAATAAGGAGTCAATCAAGACTTTGTTTGGTGAAGTAGCTTCTAAAGTTGCTGACCGCAAAGGTGGTTACACCCGCATCATTAAATTGGCAGACACTCGTTTGGGTGATAATGCTGAGATGTGCTTAATGGAGCTGGTTGATTTCAATACACTTTACAGCAAAGAAGCTGAAGTGAAAAAAGCTAAGACTCGCAGAAGCCGTGGTGGAAAGAAAGCAGAAGGAACTGAAGCAGCAGCGGAAGAAACTCCTGTAGCAGAGAAGGCTGAAAAGAAGACCAAGAAGGCAGCGCCTAAAAAGGACAAAGAATAGTGATTGAATTAACATTATATCGAAAGGGATTGAACGAAAGTTCAATCCCTTTTTTTATGGATCAATATCAATCGTTACCGGAAAAACCTCAAAAAAGGAGTACGATCACACCAAATCCTGATGTATTTTTATAAACCTTATGCAGAAAAAAGCTTATCTCCTTCTTGAAGACGGCCTTCTAATCGAAGGTATCGCCATTGGAAAAATAGGAACCTCAGGTGGTGAAATTTGTTTCAACACCGGGATGACAGGCTATCAGGAAATTTATACTGACCCTTCCTATTACGGACAAATCATTGTGAATACTACTGCACATATCGGAAACTATGGAGCGGTTGATGTTGAACAGGAATCGGCTAAGCCCACGATCGCTGGTATTGTAGTAAATGAATTTGCAAGCGAGTTTAGTCGCAAGTCGGCTTCAGAAAGCTTACAACATTATCTCGAGACGAACGGTGTTGTGGGCATTACTAATATTGATACCAGAATGTTAGTGCGCTACATCCGCAGCAAAGGTGCGATGAATGCGATTATTTCTTCTGAACTTTCACCGGAAGAGTTGCGTGTGAAAATTAAGACTGTACCATCGATGGACGGGCTTGAGCTTTCATCTCTCGTAACAACAAAAGAAGCATACCATGTAGGCGATCCATCAGCCCCAATTAAAGTGGCGGTGTTGGATGTTGGAATAAAGAAAAGCATTGCGACCAACTTAGCTTCACGCGGTTGTTATTGCAAAGTGTTTCCAGCCAAAACATCGTTCGATGAAATGGCGGCATGGAAACCCGATGGATACTTTATCTCGAATGGTCCTGGCG
>JANODK010000286.1:0-48923 GCA_031412655.1 Chryseolinea sp. | reverse complement strand
ATAGGAATACAGCGGTATAAGGAAAAACAATTAAACCACCAGATTGCCTACCTGCACAAAAAAGCAAAAGAGCTTAATCTATCTTTGATTCCAATCCCATATGAATGAGTTCATTGGTAGAGGGACCGAGGGTGAGGCCTTCCACCCCTAGCAAAACACAGCCCGTCACATGCTTACCGTTAAAACAACATGGACGGGCTGGAATCGTTATTTTCTTAACGCATTAAATTTACGTGTTAAGGCTTCTTTCTGGTTTGGCAGTTCGCTCAAACCGCTTTTTCAAATCATCGGCAATGGCTTTCGAAGAAGTAACGTTTCGCTTTGCTGCTGTTTTTATACTATTGTAGTAGGTTAACGCTGCAACATAAGCCTCGCTACCACTCACCATCTCAGTATCATTCACATTGTCGCAAAGAGGTTGCAACAGTTGCATAATTGAGGTAAGATCTTCCACGGCCTTCATATCAATTTGCAAATCGGGCACGCTAAGATACGGCGGTGCAAATTCAGGGTTAATCAGCGCATACTCCAATGATTTTTGAACAAACGAAACCGTTTTTTCACTCATTTTTGGCAATTGCTTTCGCTCTTCAGCCGTAAGTGCCACCAGGTAGGGCTTTAAGAGCGCATTGATTTCATTTAACTTCGTGATTACGGCTTGCACCTCGGCAGGCGGAATTTGAATGGCCACAATGTTGTTGGATGTTGTCATAACGTAAAAATTTGGTGTTTAATAATAATTAACGGCAGTTTGAAGATAGGAAAACAATTTGGAAAACAGGATTGATGGCTGCCAGGCTTTCCACAAATAAAAAACAGGTGCCCACCTTGCGGTAAGCACCTGCTTTAAAAGTCAGTCCAGGTTTATTACGAATTAGTTAGGATAAGGCTCGTTTTGTGGATTGAAGTTAATCCATTTCTTACCTGTTCTCCATCCGTTGTCACCAGCAAAGCGCTGTGCACCACGGAAGTAAGTAGTGTCTGTAGGCAAGCCTGATGTTGAATTCACAGTGAAGTAAGAACCAAAAGCAGTTGCGTTTGTACCGTTCTTAGTAACTGGGTGACCAGCCAATGGCTGCACGCTTGGATAAAGTGTGTTAGTCAAAGAAAGATCCCAGGCTGCATTTCTCAAACCTGATCTTTTCTGCATACCTGTACCTGCCGCTTCTGATGCTGTCAATATCGTTGCATCGTTGCAAAGGTTTTGAACACCGGCTGTCCATGCATTGTTAGGAGCGATAGGCTCGCTAAAGCAAAGAGAAGCTGGAGTACTTACAGCGTGTCTAACAGAAGTGATGTATGACAACAAAACGTTGGTTGGAGGTGTTGTGCTGTTAATGAATGTTTGTCTTAATGGCCAACCTGTAATGATGGTGTTGTGTACATCAATACCAGTGTTTCTTCTTAAGTGAAGACCATCACCAAATACAGCAGTACCAGGAGTGTTCACTACGGTGCGAGTTCCATTAGGATCGTAAGGACCCACCAATGTAAAGTTAGAGAATACACCAGCAGTTTGTGGCAAAGCACCACTACCAGTACCATCGTTGTCAGCCTCGAAACCATTTGATGTAGAGTTATCAGCAGTTGCAGGATCGCGGAAAGCAATACCGTACTGCACTTGTCCTACGTAACCGAAATCAACATCGAAATCGTCATCCTGACCGCGGTATGAAATTAAATAGCTCATGTTTACAGCACCACCAAACCACTCAAATGAGTCGTCACCACCATAAGAACACTGGATGTGGTCGATTTTTGTACCACTACCTACAGCATACAATGTTAAGGAGTTCTTTTCGTTGTTCGCCACCAATGGAATACCAGCAAACTCAATGCGCACGAAGCTCATTTTACCAGAGTTATCAGCATTGTTAGTGCCACCAAATAATGGAGCAGTAACACATGCCGGGTAACCTTCAGGCGTAAAGTTGATGCCCTTATTAGAGATACCTTTTCCAAGGATTGTAATACCTGCCCAATCTTTAGGTGCACGTGCTCCTACAGGCTGATCTGAAGTGAAAACAATTGGTTCATCAAACGTACCTACTGCATTAATTTTTCCACCTTGTTCGATTGTAAGGCCCGCTTTTGAAGCTTTTTCACCTTTAATGATTGTTCCTTTTGCAATGGTTAACGTTTGGCCAGCACCTACACGAATATCACCGCGTAAAATGACAGTTTTGGTTGCAAACCAGTTTAAATTTGCACCTGTTAAATAAGTAGTAGTACATTCTGTTGCTCCCACAGGTCCGATGTAGCGGATTACTGAAGTTTCGTTGTTTGGCGTAGCCGTAGGCTCAACTGCTTGGTCATCTTTACAGGCATTCATTGTCGCCATTACCGTTAGGGCGGTAAAAGCCATGGCTGCAAATTTTGTCAGGTTGTTTTTCATAATTTGTTAAATTTGTTTTGTTTATTTTAAAAAGCTGGACTGTTTCTGGTTTTATACAGCTCCGTTGGCGCGGGGCTGTAGTTTTTAAAGGCTCATCCAAATCGATTCGGAGATGGGTTAGCGAGACGGAGCGAATTCATTGTATAGTGTTTTGTTCTCATAATTTTACATTAATACCAAGGGTAAAATAGCTACCGGGCTTATATTCCTGATACATCCAGTCATTGTTAACTAATTTGTTTCGTTTGGTTGGGTTATAAACTTGATCGCGGTCATAATCACGATATAGTCTCCGTGACTGGTTTAAAACATCCTGAACACTCAGGCGCAATTCCATAAACTTTGTAATCTTTTGACGTAACGTTAAATCCAAGGAGTGGCGTGGTAACTCGTATGTATCTGGGTATCGTGTGGTTCCGGCAGTGACCAAGCGTTGGCCAACTATATTATATATCGCAGCTACTTTAGTACCCCATTTCTCATAGTCATAATAAATACCTGCGTTAACTACAAAATTGGCCGTTCCTTCCAACGGCCGTCCTGCGGTACGGTTATCTGTGAAACTCCCGCTAGCTCCTTGATTATTGAATAAACTATCCTTTAACTGAACTTCACTTTTTAAAATCGCAACGTTGGCAATGGTACTCAAGTTTTTGCCCCATGCCCATGGTAAAAAACTAAATGTTTTGCGCACTTCAACCTCTACCCCCATAACAACTGCACTTTTTGAGTTTTCGAATTTTATTTGCTCACCAAGTCCAACTTGCTGCACATAAGGCTCTATGGCATTAATCAGATTTTTATAAAATGCTCCAGCTGAAATAAACTCCCCATCAGATGGGTAAAATTCAAGGCGTAAATCGAAATTGTGTATTTGTGCATCTTTCAAACTATCATTTCCAATCCTGGCGTTTTCCAAACGTGGGTCAAAAACTAATAGTGTAATAAGTTCCCTGTAATTGGGGCGATTGATAGTTTGACCGTATGCAGCCCTTAGGGCGGTCTTTTTATTAATGTTATAGGTGACATTAATAGACGGCAACCAATAAGAGATATATCGATTTATTAATTCTGATTTCCGTCCAGTAATTTCTAAATACCTGCTCGGTGGTACTACTAATAAAAGATCTTGACCCTCATAACGAACGCCACCATATACTTTGAGCTTGTCATTAAATAAGGGCAGATTAACAGCAGCATAGCCGGCATAAATTTTTCCAGTAGCTTCAAACTGCCCGGATAGGTCACCATCGTCTGATATTCGAGAACCTGTTCCATCGTCTTTATATGTTTCTGCCCCTTTAAATGCTTCATCAAGATGATATTGATCTACAGAATCGGGATTGAGAACGCCAGTCCGAATCAATCGTGAGGTTAAAGGTTTGAATTTATTTTCATTGAAAAAACCAATTTTAAGTGTTGAGCCAATCTTTAATTTCTTTTCATAGTCTAGTGAAAAGAGGGTGTTGTCTTCTTTGGTTTTTGAATAGAACAAACTGTGATTTGCATTAAAATCAACATCCACGCCATTCAAAAATCTTGGATCAGTTGCGTCTGTTGAAAGGGCGGTGGGCCGAAACACCAATGTACGTTGCGCTGGTGTTTCTTCGCGGGAGGAGTTAAATGCTGCTGTCCAACTTATTTTATGTGAGTACTCCTCATCACTTCCAAAAGCATGTTTACCTGAAGCTTGCAGGGCAAGAAGTGTTCGGCTTCTGTACGTATAAATTAATTTAGTTGAAGGCCCTGATAATCCGGTTTCTCCCCGTAGGTCGAATCCATTCCGGACATATACCTCGTCCATGCCCAACTGATTAAATAACCCATTAAACTGTACACTATGTTTGGGGTTAAACGTAAAGGCAAAATTCTGAAGCAAACCCCAGCGGGAGACCTGCTGATTTATTGTGTCATTATAGATTGTTGCAGCTCCATTATCAGGTTTCCCCTCGATGGTTATTGATGGATTTTTTTCCGGGGTGAAATCCTGGTATTGAATGGTATTAGATTGTGTTGTATTAATCGATGTTAGATTGCTAAACCTAACATTTCCAATTCTCCTCGACTCGTAATAATTAATACCAGCTCGGTAATCTAGTGCCGAGCTTTTCTTTTCCAAGTCATAATTGCTAAATAGAGATCTTCCCCATTTCGCATTAGCGGCAAGTTCCTCATCCGTAAAGGTTTCAATTGGTTTCAAGGGAACACTATTGTTGGTAAGTCCACCTCCCGGAATGTCGCCTACAGCGGGGAAATCAGCAGCCAATGCGCGCGTACCATCGTCTTTACCCATCCAATCCTTTTTTCCACCTTTATAAGTAGAGAGATCTTTTAAGCTGGAGTTGGATCGGTAAGAAGTGCTCATATTAACTTCGATCTGGCGCGCTATAGATGTGTTTTTCGTTTCTATTTTTATAACTCCACCGGCCCAATCGGCCAAAAGCTCAGGTGCAGGGCTTCGGTATACCGTCATTTTATCAATCATATTACTGGGCAGCAAATCGAAGGAAAAAGCTCTTCTGTCTGCTTCTGAGCTGGGTGCCACCATGCCGTTGAGTATAGTTATATTGTAGCGATCCTGCATTCCGCGAATATTCACAAAATTGCTCACTACAGTTACCCCTGGTAATCGGCTGGCCACTTCGCCAGCATCTTGATCAGCGCTTCGAGCTATTTGCTGCGCAGAGATACCTGTTGTTATGAGTGATGATGCTTTTATGGCATTGACAAGTGAGAGGTTATTGGTTTCGATCACTTTACCCGAAAGCGCTTTATCACCAATGATTTCAAACGCTTCTAATTCGGTGCTGGCAGAGACCATTTCATAATTCAAGGTAGTAGTTTGGCCAGCCTCAATTTTTACGTTGCCGATAGTTGCAGTTTGATATCCTATGTATGAGATGGAAACTTCGTATGTTCCTTCAGGTATATCTCTTATACTGTATTTGCCTTCAATATCCGAGGAGGCTCCCTTTCCTATTCCTTTTACTGAAATGGTTACACCAATAAGAGCCTCTTTGGTCAAGCTATCGACTACAACTCCTTTCAATATTCCGTTTGCCAGCCCGATGTTGTGTACTGGTAATGCTGCTGCCTTGTTTACAAATAGGAGGGTGCTGGTCAGTGCAAACAATAGTACAGCAAGCAGACTTCTACTCTTTGTAATGTAACAAACATGTTTTTGTAAAAATCTTAACATTATTCTTAAAGTGTTTTACGTTACAATGTTGAATGTGATGAAACAGATACAGATAAAACAACACGATTCATTCATCACTTTTTTAGAATGACAAAGGCTTATTGTAGGTACATATTAAGATAGGTCAACCGTTATCCCTAAATGTTTTAATATGTATCTAAATAAGTTTTAGAAAGATGTAATGCTTGATTGCTTATGATCTGAATTCCTATCAAAAATAATCTATCCAACTGTAGGAGTCTTTAATTCAGGATTAAATGTATGTTAAACTAGAAAGTCGCTCGTTCACTATTTCTTACTCGCATTTTTTATTTTAAACGCGAGTTGGTCATCTTGCTAGTTTGAATACACACAAGATACATCTGAACAATTTTTATCCTAATCGGTCTAGCATAGAATTCATACTGTAGTAACATTTTGTTTCCTTTTGTTTGGTAGTTACTATGTATATTTAAAGGAGATCGTACAATATTTCAATACATACCTTTAAAGAATTTAGAATAGAGACTTTAAGTCAAAACTTGTATTCTTAAGACTGAAAAACTTATCACTACTTTATTTGTTTCATTTGGTTGTGTGCTTGTAGATTTAAACCAAAATTAAATTTAAACAGATGAGGAGAATTTCGATTATATTTTTGATAGTACTGAGCTCATGTACAAAAGAAGAAGTCACGATTGGCAGAAGCTTTTATATGGGTTTTACAATGGATGCCAGTTCTACTGGCACTTGTCACGTCACGGCTTCTGAAAGATTTAGAAATGCAGAGATTATTCACTTCAGTTTTAAAGCGGATAATCGAGCATTTTCAGATACAAATGATCTAACTCTTAAATCTACAACTGAACATTGGGTTGAACTGAAATCTCAAACATCTGCAAATCAGAAAATCTATTTATCTGTTTCTCCATTAGAATTGGAACGACATTGGAGTTTAACTGATCACAGTGCTGATTTTGACAACCGAGAATTAAAGAATGAGTCTAACACCTCAATTGCATTTTTTCGAGATCCACATGTAACACAGCGTTACTTAAAGTACTGCAAAAATCTCATTGATTTTTTTGAGCCAGTTTATTTTAACATGGGAGAGGACGTGAATCAGTTATTCTTAGATAATCCAAGGGCGTGGTCAGACTTCTTAGGTTTTCATGAATACATCTATACTCAATTGAAATCCGCTTATCCAAAACTCTGCATATTTAGTTCGGTTAAGGCTGAGCCTATGGTGAGTGGAATGAATACTGACATTGTTTTGCAACAACTGGTAGTTCTTCAAATTATTGATCACTCAGATCTTTATGCCCTTTCAATTCGACCAGATTGTGTGAAGGCAATTGCAAACTCAAATATCAAGAATGGATTTAATAGATTGTTCTCAATCAGTAAGAAGCCATTAGCTTTATCATTAACCAATACTTCACAATTTGAACGAACCGATCTCGCGATTGAACCCAATAGCGGACTAAATTCTCTTCTTAGTTCATGTGCAAGCAATAAGGCAGTTTTTATTGTTAGGGACTTTCCTTCCGGACTCCCAGAACCAGAGGGTATTAAGGTTGAGAATTTAACAGCCACAACTATCGCATGGAAAAAATATTTCCTATTGGATTATAAAAATCAGCTTCATTGATTAACGGGTTTGCCACTCGAAATGATTTCTTCAAGCTGGTCAATGTCAATTATTTTAAATTGATCTTAGAGAAAAGTTGAATTTATGCTAGTAAGTTCATGAATGATGCACGAACAATGATATTGTATTTCTCAATTATCATCCACCTAATAGTTTCTGGTTCAGGTCTTCATGACCTTTTTATGAATAGCAAACGACAAAAAAAACTTTTGTGGGCGTTTCTAATATTCTTTCTTCCGCTGATTGGAATTTTTATTTACAAAAAAACAATGAAAAGGGGAAAACACTTTTTTCTCCACTACTTCATTCCAAAATAGAATTGTGTCTCTAATATAATTTCATGTGTTCACTTAATGGCGCATGGGAACTTGCGGGATGCATTTTTGAAATGACAATTGGAAATGACAAATCGTTGGATGAAGTATTCGCAACGGTTTTAAATTATCTAAAGTTGTTCGAGCTTTAAGAGTAGAAATGCAGGACAAGTTTAGGGAATCCGTCAGGTAAGAAAAAAGTGGGAGATATCTTTCATCAATAATTAGCAAATTTTATTAAATGAAATGAGTATGAAATATTTATTGTTCGTAATGATTCTCGTGTTTTTGGCTTCTTGTACGAATACCAAAACAAAGGAGTCAGATCATTCTACTGTTGGCGATTCAGTTATAGAATCTACGACTTCGCCATTGGCATCATCAAAAGAGGAGACCGAGGAAGAGGAAACTGAAAGGATCTCGAAAGACCGATTTGAGGAAGACCAAAAAGCGTTTTCTGAATTAGGTTCTTATAACGGCAAGTATACTCTTCTAACAGAAAGTGATGGTGCAACAGGGACGTTGGAATTGAAATATAGTGGTGAAAGGTTATTTGAATTTACTCTTTCATTAAATGTTGCAGAACAATGTGATGGTATTGTGGAGGCTGAACTCGTTATGGACAGAACACAACACGGGTTCTATCAAGGTGGGAATTGTTATTTGCATTTTAATTTCATGGGTTCATATGCTGATGGAACGATTGTTGAAATTGAGCAACCGGATAAATGCGAGGAGATGAAAGGAGATTGTATTTTTTCGGGCACGTACCAGAAAACACCACTATGAAGATTTATGAATATAATTCAAGCTACTACGAATTGTTTTGAAATCGGCAGGCAAATTTTCCTTTGTGAAAACAGAAGTAATGATGCTAAATTATCCGAAGTGTCCTTGCACGTAATTCTTGGTTAATTCGATTTTTGAGTTTTTGAAAATATTTTGACACGTGTCATATTCTACAAGTTCTCCCAGATACATAAAGGCAACATTATCGGAAATGCGTTGTGCTTGTTGCATATTGTGTGTTACAATAACAATGGTAAAATCTTTTTTGAGGCTTAAAATTAATTCTTCAATCTTGTGTGTACTAATAGGATCTAGCGCTGAGCATGGCTCGTCCATCAAAATAACCTCGGGACGTAGCACTACTGTTCGCGCAATGCATAATCGTTGTTGCTGTCCTCCGGATAATTTTACCGCAGGCTTTTTCAATTCATCTTTCACCTCTTCCCATAGATAGCTTTCCTTCAATGCGGATTCAATAAGGTCAGGAATTTCATTTTTCGGAAATTGATGGATATTCAGAGCGTAGGCCATGTTCTCATAAATACTTTTTGGTAAAGGATTTGGCTTTTGAAATACCATTCCGATTCTTTTGCGGATTTCGGTAACAGAAATTGTTTTGTCATAAAGATCAAGACTATCCATTTTTAGCTGCCCCTCTATTTTGGCTTCAGGTGTTAAATCATGCATGCGATTGAAGCAACGGAGTAAGGTAGACTTCCCACAACCGGAGGGACCAATGAGGGAGGTGACATGCTTTTTGGAAAAATCGATGTTGATATTTTTCAATACTTTCTTACTTCCAAAATACAAATCAAGATTATGAGCAGACAATTTAATTTCTTCCATGTTAGTCCTGAGTGCGTTGTTTAAATCGAATATAAAAGGCGATGAGGTTCAGTGTAAAAACCAATAGAATAAGAACCACTGCTGTTCCATACGCAAGGGGTCTTACCTGTTCAATTGCATTATGTTGGGTTGAAAGCATGTATAAATGATAGGGGAGAGCCATGAATTCCTGGTTGAGCGATGTGGTCAATCCATTAATGTAGTATGCCACACCTGTAAACAATATGGGCGCTGTTTCTCCAGCTGCCCTCGAAAGCGTGAGAATCACCCCCGTTAAAATACCGGGCAAAGCCTTTGGTAGCACAACGTCCTTAATTGTTTCAAATTGAGTGGCGCCTAATGCTAATGTTGCTTCCCTCATACTGTTCGGTATTCTCTTCAGTGCTTCCTCTGTTGTCGTAATAATATAAGGAAGAGACAGGAGTCCTAACGTCAAACCAGCTGATAATACCGAAGTGCCGAAATGGAATGCCTGAACAAACAATGCAAGTCCAAACAAACCATAGATAATAGAGGGTATTCCTGACAGGTTGCGAATGGATGCTCGAATAATGGTTGTAATGAAAGACGGTTTTGCGTATTCATTTAGATAAACTGCGCATGCTATGCCAAAGGGGACAGCGAAAATCGTAGTGATGATAGTGAGCCATAGCGTCCCAAGGATGGCTGGAAGTATGCCTCCTGTTGTCATTCCATTCTTAGGATATTGGCTTATAAAATCCCATGACAGGGAAGACATACCTTTTGAAAAAATATCAAATAGGATAACACCAAGAAATAGGCACACAATAAGTGTGCTGCCACCAATCAAGATCCAATTCAGAGCATTTGAAATTTTTTTAATCATGCGTGAAATTTTCTTAACCTGCTCACAAAATGTTCGCCTAATAGATTAATAGATAAGGTTATCAGAAACAAAACTGCAGCAATGGCGAAGAGTGCAAAATAATGTGTGGTCTGATACGGCACTTCACCCATTTCAATGGCAATGGTAGCGGTGATTGTTCGCACTGAATCTAAAAAACCATTTGGCATCATGGATGCGTTTCCGGTTGCCATTAATACAGTCATTGTTTCTCCCAATGCTCTTCCAAGTCCTAGCATTACAGCCGCAATCAATCCTGGAGTGGCAGCGGGAATGGTTACTTTAAAAAGTGTTTCCCATTTACTGGCACCCAATGCCAATGAAGCTTCTCGATGACTTTTTGGTACTGCATTGATGGCATCCTCACTGATGGTTATTATAGTAGGTAAAGCCATTACCGCTAATAATAAAGAACCGTTTAACCCATTTAGACCGTTTTGAATACCAAAAACGTTTGCAATGGCAGGACCTACCAGAACTATTCCTAAAAAGCCTATCGCTACGGAGGGAATGGATGCTAACATTTCAATAACAGGTTTTAAAATAGCCTGAACTTTTCGAGGTGCTAATTCAGAAAGAAATGCAGCGGTAAAAATTCCTAACGGTACGGCAATCATCATTGATCCTAACGCCACTAACCCTGTGCTCACCAGTAACGGAGCAATACTATACTTGCGTTTTGCACTTTCCGGATCCCACTGTGAACCTGTAAAGAAGTCAATTGGTCTTACGTCAATAAAAAAGCTTACACTATTGTAAACTAACATCATGAAGATTCCACCAAGCAAGGCAATCGTTATTAAACCAGTGGCTTTGAATACTAGTTTAAAAAGCAGGTCTATAGTTTCTCTCTTCTTTTTCGCCATAATTTCAATTAACAGGATAATAGCCTGAAGCTTGAATAATTCTTTTTCCCTCTTCGGTTTTTTCGAAATCAAGAAAAGCTTGAATGTTTTTAAGGGATTTTGACTTGTAGTATTGAAACAGGGGTCTCTGAAAATAGTATTTACCCTTGGCAATCATCGTTGTATCCAGTGGTGAGATTGCCTTTTCTTTTCCGTCAGTATAAATTGGAAGTATCTTGATTCCTTTGTTGCCACCATTAATTACATAACCGGCACCTACGTATCCCAAACCAGAGTTATCAGCGCGGATAGCTTCAAGTATTTGTGCATTGCCATTCATTTGCTTGGCATACGGACTAAACTCAATCTTCAATTTCTTTTTGATATACTCATGTGTTCCGGAGTTACTCTGCCTGCCGTAAATATTGATGGGCAGATTTTCACCGGTTAAAGATGACCAGTTGTTGGTAGTTCCATTCATGATGAGCGCTAAGCTAGAGGTAGAGATTGAGTCGATAGGCATGTTTTCGGACACCACAATTGCAATCGCATCTTGAGCAAAGATGAATGAATCAATGGCGATACCTTTTGCTTTAAATATCTCAATCTCCTCATTATTAATACTCCTGGATGAGTTGGCAATATCAGTTGTCCCATTGAGAAGTGATGCAATACCTAAACCTGAACCACCGCCTGAAATTGAAACGAAAAAAGTCGGACTGTTATCGTGAAACGCTTCTGAAAGCTTCACGACAAGATTAACCTCAGTGTCCGAACCCTTTATTTTTATAGTATTGTTTTCCTTTGAACAAGAAAGGAGGATGATGAGCGATAAGAAGAGAGAACACTTCATACTCTAAATCCATTCGTTGACTAGGATGTGCTTGTAAATTCCAAAAAAATGATAAGCTCATGTGTTAACTATTTATTAACAAATTGCGCTTAGCATAACTAGGCAATGGGTTCAATCATTGTGTTCGCTGGTGATACGTGATCTGTTTACAAGGAGTAAACGATTCAGCAAATTTCTGTGGATGTTATTTGTATTTCTGTTTCCTGTGAAAGGAATTTATTTCTACAAGAAAACCATGCAAAGAAAATATACTCATTATTATTTTAGGCAATCATTCCGAAATTTCAATCAGGGTGAAATCATCATGTATTTCATCTGATTTAGGCTCCTGTTTTTATTTCGACTTCTATTCAAATATTACATGCCCTATTGCTAGGGTGATTTCAGTGACTTCCTTCGTTAAATTTGCTGCTTATTTTTTAAACTATGGAAATTGCGAAACTCTTTATGAATTTTAAACTTCGAGTTAAACTACTTTTTGCTTTTGGTTCAATTCTCCTTTTAACTGTCCTGTTATTCTTAAAATTCTTCCAGACGCTGGATAGGGTGAATTCATATCAAAGCTTAAGCGAAAGGGTAGATGGTGTCAATATTCATTTACTTGAAATGGATGCCGCAGCTCACTATTTTATTTTCGAAGGATATAAAAACTCTGACTTTCATGAAAAAAATAAAAGCCCTTTTATTGAAACCTATAATCAAAACTTAATTGCACTTAAAGCAGAACTGGAATTCATTGAAGCAGACGGTGTATTTAGAAACGAAGGAGTTGCAACACATATAATCTCTAACTCCCTTGACAGCCTGGATTCTAAGTTTAAAATATTGATCGACCTTTTTCAAAAAAGAGGCTTTAAGGATTTTGGTTTGGAAGGAAAATTGAGAAAATCAATACACTCTGTTGAGAATTCTTCATTCCAATATGATAAAGCGGATATGCTTACTTTGCGTAGGCATGAAAAAGATTTTTTTCTAAGGAAGGATTTGAAGTACCAAAATGAATTCAATAAGAAATTTGATCAGTTCATTTCTTCCGTCCAATCTCAGCCTGCTAGTGAGGAGAGAGCTTCAATTATTAGGGACTTAGAGGATTACCAGTTTAAGTTCGGCAATGTCGTTGACATCGATGCTCGAATAGGACTTAAAGAAACAGAAGGCATTAAGGGAATAATTAATAACGATCTTGTTAAGCTCAAGAGTTCAATTCAATTGCTTCGTACGAATATAAAAGATAAAAGCAGTTCATTTAAACAACGGGCCATTACGACCCTGCTTACCTTGTTTCTTGTTCAGCTTGCGTTAGGGATTGTATTGACCATTGTTTATTCAGATGTAATTACGAAAGCGATCAAAGAACTTAGAAGTGCAATGACTAGTCTTGCCGATGGAATATTTCCTTCCCGGTTGACGGTTAAAAGTGCTGAGGAGATTGGACAAACGAAGCAAGCCTTTAATCAATTATTGGATCGCATGCAGGCGGCCCAGGAGTTTTCAGAAGAACTAGGTAATGGTAGGCTCAAAGCCTCATATAATTCAATTTTTTCGAACGATATTCTGGCTCGGTCATTATTAAAAATGCAGACGCAATTGGTGAGTGCTTCAGAGAAACAGGAGATCATCAATTGGAATAATGTGGGAATGGCGCAGTTAAACGATATCCTGAAAATGGAAAATGCAGAAATTCATGTTTTAGGTGACAAAATTGTGAAGTTGCTTGTGCAATACTTGAAAGCAAATCAAGGTGCTCTTTATATTATACATAATAATGATTCAGAGCATTATGCAGAAAGAGTTTCCACCTACGCTTATAACAAAAAGAAATTTGTTGATCAACAAATTGAGGCCGGCCAGGGACTTGTAGGGCAATGCATGCTTGAGAAGGCGACAATAATATTGACCGATCTTCCAACAGATTTTGTTAAAATCACTTCTGGTCTTGGTGAAGCAGTTCCGAGCTTTGTCATTATTTTACCGCTCATGATCCAAAATAGGATAGAGGGTGTATTAGAATTAGCGTCATTTGAAAAATTACAAACCTACCAGATTCAATTTTTGGAGAAAATTGGTGAAAACATTGCATCCATTTTGGCCAATAAAAAAATAAATTTAGAGACGTCCCACCTTTTAGAAGAGGCTCAACAACGAGCACAATTACTCGCGTCACAAGAGGAAGAGATACGGCAAAATGCGGAAGAGATGCAGGCGATTCAGGAACAACTGGAGAGGGAGAAAAGAGCCATGGAGCAAGAAATAGTACTGCTGAAATCGATGTTGAAAGGGCAATTTAATGAGGTACAACGCATCAACTAGAGTTTCCTGTTTGTAAACTCAATGTCTGAAAACTCGGATCTTTTGTTCGTTTCAATATTAAGTTTATGTTAAGTTAGTTAACATTTGATTAACATCATTTACTTTTGACATTATTATTAAAAATTCACATCAATTTATTCCTATGAAAAAGATTTCAAAGAAAGAGATTACCCATACTGTTGAAGAAGCTATGGGAACTGCTCTTGAAAAATTAAAAATTTCGGAACCTTCGAAGAAAACAAAGAAGCTGTTAGGAAAAGTGTCTAAAAAATTCTCTGGTCAACTTAACATAGAGGTGAAGAAACTGAACAAGAAGGCAGCTCAGGAAAGTAAGACCATTAAAAACGGTACACCTTCAAAGAAAGCAAAGACTCAGGCTTCAAAAATTGAAAAAGCGTAGCATTTAAGAATTGTGATTTAAGAAATCGGGTGCAGTTCCTAGCACCTGATTCTATTTACCAATCATTGATCAAAGTAATGACTGCTGAAATTAAGACCCATAAGCTTAAGTTTAATAGAACCCTTGAGCCCTTCAAGGTAATGCTGGTTAATCGAAAAACACAGTTATCTCCTATGGAATGGATTGATCTTGTCAATCGGACAAAAGAAGGAATTCTTAGTCAGCCTGATCAATACCTAGGTAAAGAACTACCTGCTGCTGAAACATTATCTAAAGTAGTTGATAAAATCTTTGAGGACTTTCTAAAGGATCAAAGGCATTAATCCGAGCATTTTATTTTCCAAAAGTAGAAGGCAGCATCTTACGAGTAGACTTGATTACTCTTCACCTTCCTTCCATCAATATTTCGAATTCAAAATAATTTACACTTTAATGTTAAGTCCGATCAGACTTAACATTAACAATTATTTCACCCTTTCCTGTTTTGTCCTGAGTTACTTTTGGTAGGCAACCAAAAATAAAATTTTATGACAACTCAGGAAAAAACAATGACTACCCAGGAAGTAGCGAACCGCTTTTATGAATTAGCACAGCAAGGAGATTTTGATCTGATTCAAACGGAGCTCTTTGGCGAGAACGTAAAGAGCATTGAGCCAGCGCATTCACAATGGAAAACTGTTGAAGGTTTGGACAAAGTACAAGAGAAAGCAAAGCAATGGCAAGCTATGATAGAGGAAATGCATGGCGGATATACTAATAAACCCCAGGTGGCTGGCAATTTTTTCGTCTGCATTATGGGAATGGAAGTTACCGTTAAGGGACAGTCTCGCATGAAAATGGATGAGGTTGCCGTTTACGAAGTGAAGGATGGTAAAATTATATTGGAACACTTCTTCTTTTAGGTGATTGTCGATTGACTATCCATTTTGAAATCAAAAAGCCGCGCTAGTTCTCGGTTTTTTATTAGAGATAATTCAAAGGCATCTTTATGGATCTTGCGAATACGCATGAATCGCTTCATCCCATACCAAGCATCAAAAACGGAGAGTGTTTAAATCACCGTGTTTTGAACACCCATTTGGTAATTCGCAACTGCTTCTTTAACAATCTTTTAGTTTATCAATTTGCTTTGTCTCCTTTAAGCAATTAAAACCATTCTTTAGCGGCATATTCAAATCCAGAAATAAAGTATGAGGTGTTGGAGGTATCCTTTTATCAAAGTTTTCCATTAATTCAACGCCATCTCTACCTACAATAACCTCAACTTCAGACTTCAATTTTTGTAACGCTTCTAGAAAAATTAAAAAATCGTCTTCATCATCTTCCGCAAGAAAATTTAGGTTGATTTCTCATTTGCGACTAATTTAAGTTGCTATATCCATCTTGTAACAATGCTATTACTGTGAATTAGTTTGTTTCATCTCATGGCGGCTAACTGAATATCAATATCAAAGATGTGTGATTTACTAATGGGTTCGAATTAATTTTAGGAGTATTTATTTTAGAAAAATACGATTACCCCCTTGAATTCAGGGGGTAGATTAATTTTAAGACACTATAATTGAGCCTTGGGGAAATAATGGAAGTTTAGTTTGCCTTAGTTTGTCATGCTTACTGATAACTGCGCGCATGGAAAAAATAATATTTAAGATTGTTCTTTTGATTCTGCTTGCTGTAATTTTTTCACCTTAAGGCACAGATTAACGAAGCGACAATGCTTTTAAAAAGACAATACTATGATTAAAATTGAATATAGGGATTTCATATTTTAATTGAGCGAAATGACAATTATTTTAAGCGGATGATTGAATATAGAAATCACAAAAAAATATTGACTTACCTGAAATTCCTTCCTTCACCAAAAATATTCCCCTGTACCATTTCATTCTGCTGTGTTTAATTCTTAGACAAAAAGGGTGAAGAAGTTTCATCGGAGCGTGACAACGGTTTTAAGGATAGGTAATCTTCTTTTGAAGTGAGTTGTTGCAATAGCTTCGAGAAATTGTAGCAGCGCCTGACAATAACATGGATCACTTCCCCTTCGCGTTGCAGCTGACCCTCGACCATCAGCAGTCTGGATTGGATAATTTCCTTTCGATACTGATCAAACAATTTTTGAAAAAAAACCAGGTTGGCAGTTCCGGTTTCATCTTCGATGGTTATGAAACAAATGCCATTGGCTGTTCCGGGCCTTTGGCGTACGAGAATGAGACCCGCTACTTTTACAAATTCTCCATTTTTCGCATGCTCGAGTGATGCAGCAGAGAGAACATGAAGTTGTTCCAGTTGTTTCCTTACGAAACTCACCGGATGTGCTTTTAACGATAAAGAAGTTACGGCATAATCTTGTACCACATGCTCCGACAACGTCATTTCAGGAAGCGCTATTTTTTCTTCAATGGATTGATGAATCAACTGGTTCGGAATTAATGCCTGTAGTTGATGGTCTTTTGTTGATACTTCCCACAAGGCTTGTCGCCTGTCGTGACCAATCGATCGAAATGCATCGGCATCCGCCAGCAGTTCAAGAACGGATTCTGTCAAACCGGTTTCGCGCAACAGGTGAAAGGAAGTATATCCATTCTTCCTTGCCTTGATCAGCATGTTCATATCGTTTTCACGCAAACCCTTCACCTGACGAAAACCTAAGCGAAGAATACAATACTTGCCGCATTTTTCTTCCAACGTATTATCCCAATCTGATTCATTGATGTCAACCGGACGTACTTCAACTCCGTGTTTTCGGGCATCGATGATAAGCTGTGCGGGCTGGTAAAAACCCATCGGCAAACTATTAAGCAAAGCACAGACAAATACATCCGGATAATAGCATTTGATCCATGAAGAAACATAGACTAACAACGCAAAACTGACGGCATGACTTTCCGGAAACCCATAACTGCCAAATCCTTCCAATTGCCGGAATACACGAAGGGCATATTCTTCTTTATATCCTTTTCGGATCATGCCGCTGACCAGCTTCTCTTTAAAATGACTGACTAAACCCTTCGCTTTAAAAGTCGCCATACTTCTACGCAATTCATCGGCTTCAGTAGGGGTGAAGTCTGCCGCCACAATGGCGATCTTCATGGCTTGTTCCTGGAATAACGGAACCCCCAGAGTACGACCTAAAATTTCTTCCAGTTCTTTGGAGGGATAATCCACAGGTTCTTCACCGTTACGTCTTCGCAAATAAGGATGAACCATATCGCCCTGAATGGGACCCGGTCGAACGATGGCGACTTCAATGACCAGATCATAAAAACATTTTGGTCGCAGGCGCGGTAGCATGGATTGCTGTGCGCGACTTTCAATCTGGAAAACACCAATTGTGTCCGCATGACTTACCATATCATAGACTTTAGGATCATCTTGCGGAATGTTGGCTAACGTCAGGTCGACATCGTAATGTTTCTTAACAAGATCAAATGCTTTTCGAATACACGTTAGCATACCCAACGCCAGCACATCAATTTTCATAAAGCCAAGCGCATCAATGTCATCTTTGTTCCACTCAATGTTGGTGCGGTCTTCCATGCGCGCGTTAAGAATAGGACACAAGTCTGATAGTTTTCCTTGTGTAATGACAAAACCTCCGGTATGCTGACCCAGCTGGCGAGGAAAGCCGATGAACTGTGCGGTGAGCTCCAATACTTTGCGAATGGTAACATCATCCGGATTAATGCCCTGACTGATCATGCGCTTTTTATCAAAGCCTTCATCTTTAAAATCCCATATCAAACCCGAGAGGCGATTAATGGTATCGATTGATAAGCCCATGGCTTTTCCAACATCTCGAATGGCTCCCTTGTGATGCTGCTGTGTAACGGTAGCCACAATGGCCGCGCGATCACGACCGTACTTCTTATAAATGTATTGCATTACTTCTTCCCGTCTTTCGTGCTCGAAGTCCACGTCAATGTCGGGTGGTTCGTTGCGTGCAGACGAAATAAACCGCTCAAAGAGCAAATCAAATTTCGAAGGATCAACTGAAGTAATGCCCAGGCAATAACAAACTGTGGAGTTCGCTGCTGAGCCACGACCCTGGCAAAGGATTTTTTTCTCCCGCGCATAGCGCACGATGTCATATACCGTGAGAAAATATTCAGCATAACTGGCTTGTTCAATAAAGGTCAGTTCGTAGTGGATGTTTTCTTTGATCTTCTCCGGGATATTATCACCGAAAATCGCATGCGCTCCCTGCCAGCATAAAAAGATAAGTTCTTCCTGCGGTGTACGACCGTTAGTGGTGATCTCTTTTGGATATTGATATTTCAAGTGGTCGAGTGAAAATGCACACGCATCGGCAATGAACTGTGTTTGTAAAATGGCATCCGGATAGTGTCGGAATAACCGCAGCATTTCTTCATTCACTTTTAAATAACGTTCGGCATTGGGATGCAAACGAAAACCTGCGTTATGGATCGTACATTTTTCACGGACGCACGTCACCACATCCTGTAACTCTCTCCGCATGGGATGATGATAGTGTACATCATTGGTAGCCACCATGGGCGTGTTGAATTGTTTGACCAGTTGCGCAATGCGGTATAACTCTTTCGCATCGTTACCGCCATACGAACGGGATGCTGCGATATACACATGATCACCAAGAGCATCACGATATTCACGCACGACTTTATTGAAAGCATCATCAAAATCAAATACTTCATTTAAAGTAGCAGGAGGGATGATGATGAATTTTGATCCTTTAGCATATTGGTACACATCTGCTTTATACAAATTACATTTTCCTTTTTCAGCGCGAAGATTGCCGACTGTGAGTAGATTGGATATTCGTGAATATGCATCCTTGTCAGTAGGGTAGGCCAAAAGACTGGCACCATCCAGCAAGTCAAGGCGGCAAGCCGGAATAATACGAATGCCATATTTTTTTGCAACAACATGTGCCCGCACAATACCGGCTAAGGTATTGCGGTCGGTAATAGCAATGGCATCATAACCATACCGCGCAGCCTGCTCCACCAGTTCTTCCGGATGTGAACCACCCCTTAGAAAACTGAAGTTAGTAGTGACGTGTAATTCCGTATAACGCATGGCAGAAATCTTTACGCAAAAAATCCATGGATAAACCAGAGATAAATTTTATCGTGATAATGTCCTAACCGAAAGAGCCAGTACCGGTTGCCTTCTTCATCTTCCACCCGATAATAATCGCGATGCTGTCCTTGTTGAAGCCACCATTCCTGTTCAATCCGTTCTGGTCCGTCAGCCCGCACGATTGTATGAATTTTACTTTTATATCGAAACAACATGGGTGGATAATCCGGAATAGGGGCCGTAACGTCAATGCGTTCGGGCGTAGGCAATAGTTGTAGTGGCCGCTCTTTATCTACGCGCCAATGCGTTGTTAATTTTTCGTGAAGCGATACAGCGGATTTAAAGGATCGCTCTGGCCAGTAATGTTCATCGGGCACATAGCGGTGAATCGCATGCATGCCAACCTTAGAAGCAAGCCGATCTACAAGTTCCGCTAAGCGCACATCTTCCAGTCCAGATGATCCTTCCCACATCGTTGATTGTTGTGGCAAATGATCTTCTACTTTCAATGCTTCTAACACAAATAACTCAATACCCAGTGCAGGCTCTATCGTTGAGATTTTGAGTTCAAATAATTTGAAAAGATGTTTGACATTGTGTGAAGGACGACTCGTTACAATTTCGATTTGCTCGATCTTACCATCTACTCGATAACCTTTGAAGACGGAAGTGCGAAGTCCTTTTTGTTCTTGCTGAAGACGGAGACATAACGTCTCCAGCAAGTTTTGTAACGCAATTTCAATACCCGTTGCTGAAACGATGGGTTCCATGCACGGCAATCGCTCGTGGTACGGTTCTATGGGTTGCACCGGTTCAAGCAACTCCATCTCCTGACCGATAGCCTTATTCAGTTGCTGAATAAAGTACTGACCAAATCGTCTTCGCATGGAGGTGCGCGGCATGTTGATAAATTGTCGTACGTGATGAAGACCAAGCTTGTGTAAACGTTCAATCACCTCCGGCTCCAAACGAAGGGCTTCCGGAGGCAAAGCCATCAGTGCTTCGATGTGCATGCCCTCTTTTATAATAAGCGGATGCTTTCCAAATCGTGCCACAGCCCACGCCACACCTACGGTATCGGCCATCGCGATGCGTACATCATAACCACGTAAGGTTAATTTTTTTTCGATGTCAGATAAATACGAAACATCACCACCCCAAAGATGCGCACAGCCTGATGCATCCAGTAGAAGACCATCGAACGGATCGATTGCTACAACAGGCGTGAAACGAATGCACCATTCCGCAAGACGCCTCAACAATTTATCTAGAATTTCAGGTTTGTCATCCTGCACTTCCAGGGATGGATGGATGGCCCGCGCGTCTGCTAGCACCATTCCGCGATGAATATCTTTTTTCTCTGCGATGGCATTCGCAGCCGTGATCATCATCCTGCCATGAGAAGGAGCACGCAAAACAAAAGGCAACGTTTTAAGAAGCGGCTGGCGAAGTGAAAACCAGTCTGTTGCAAGATGACGGAACCAAATGGAAACAAAGCGCTTTGCCATTTCATCCGGTCTTTATTTTTTGTTCCGTTAACACGGAAACGAGATTGTAAAGCGGCACAAATTTCCCATTGATCCATTGAATATCCCAGGCGCCTGATTTACCATTGCGCATACGCAACAACTCTACCCGCCATGTGGGAAACGTGATGCCCGGAAAATCAATTAGCGTTTCTATCGGAGCACTGGGCAAAGAAGTAATTTTCCAGCGCGACACACACGCAGTGGTATTGAGCTGACGATAATTTTTGCGAAGGATAAAACCAGTAACCTGACTTTGCTCCACCGCCAGTTGCAAACGCCTGGAAGCGTTAAAATCAATTTCCCGAATCTCGCACACCACAGCGGAGAGCGCTCCGCACTTCAGTGCTTCATCCATGGCCCAGATTACATCCTTCTCTTTTTTCAAATCGATGAAGATGAAACGATCGGGCTGCAGGCCAAAACTTTTTAAAGCGGGCGGAAAAAGTGTTCGCGAAGAACTAATCCACAATGCTGTTCCACTGTTTCCTAAAAGCAATGCTAACAGCGCTGAAATAAAACCACTGGTAGAAGTCAGATCTTCTGCCCGTGAAGATAAAAATTCATGCACGGCTCCTAACGGAAAAGAGCCATTGGGAAACGCCTCTTTTAGAGGTCCCAGTTCAACATCAAGAGACGTGTTGCGGGCAGAATGAAAGCCCTGCAAACGGAGAATGTCCATTTGTAATTCGGCTAGGCGATTTGATTTTATCAGGGAATTCATACCACTTTATGGGAGATATTGCAAAGGTATAACAAACTAATTAAATTAGTAGTTAAGTAGATTTAAATACTATTAATATTAGTAAACGCTGCTTAATAGGCCATTTTTAGGCGGTTTGTGAATCGAAGGAAACTATAATGAGAGAAGTGTTACACACGTAAATTGCAATGCTCATTGCTTACAAAGATTTTCAGAAATTGTTTTAAGACCTTTTTGTCAAGCAAAGTGTATGGGCATTTCAAATAAAATCAAATGATGAATTGCCTTCAATACAAAATTCAGAGACTAGGTTTCTTAAAAGCCTTTCAACTTTCTGAGAGGCTATCAAACCCAGACCAGATCATGACATTTAGACAAATTACAGGAGGTCTAAAAGCGCATAAAGGTAAAATCAAATGTTCAAATAATTATTATCGACACGGATGTTTCAGAACCTGAAGGCATAGACAAAATTATTCAATCTGCTCAAGGACTAAACATTGGGTTGTTGATTGTTTCAGCAGGTTATGGAACTTCAGGATTATTTGTTGATGGTTCATTGCATTCGGAAATCAATATGCTGAAAGTAAATTGCGAAGCGTTGCTTTCGTTGACACATTATTTCAGCCAACAATTTGTTCAACATAAACGTGGCGGAATTATTTTAATGAGTTCGATAGTTGCGTTTCAAGGAACTCCATATTCTTCAAACTATGCTGCGACAAAAGCTTACGTACAAACATTAGCAGAAGGATTGGCAGCAGAACTTAAGCCTTTCGGAGTAGATGTTTTAGCAGCGGCACCTGGACCAGTGGAAAGTGGATTTGGTAAGAGAGCCAATATGAAAATGCTGATGTCTTTAAAACCGTCACAGGTGGGCGTACAAATTTTGAAAGCACTGGGATGTAAGACAACGGTTTTACCTGGACTGCTAACAAAATTTTGGTTTACTCCTTATAAACCGCTCAATGATGGGGTAAAATAAAAATTATGGAGAAAGTAATGGGGGCATGACGGAACATCAAGAAAATAAGTGAGGAGAGTACAATTAGTGATACTAAAATAGACTGTTGTGCTATAATATCCTGATGGCCTAATAAATTTTATTGCTACTGTAATAGAGATACAACCTTGGTTACTAATCGCAGAAATGAAAAAGAAATCGTTAAAACAACTCAAAGTGCCGATCCTCCTGGCAGCGCTAGGAGGATGTGCTGGTTTTTTCGCAGCACAGTCCGGGTTGAATGCAGCTGCCACTACACCTTTTCCTATAGTGATAGCCATTGCCATTCTCTTTATTCCATCTTTCTTTCTGGTTATTGCTATGCATGAAGGTGGCCATGCTTTGGCCGGCATGTTGGTAAATTTTGATTTCAGGCTTTATGTGGTTGGGCCTTTCCTTTGGGAAAAGGAATTAGAGGGATGGAAATTTAAATGGAATCGGAATATTAATACTTCTGGAGGATTAGTAATTTGTCTTCCTACAGATTCGAAAAATATTCGTCAGCGATTTGCATTTTACGCTGCAGGAGGTCCAGTTGGCAGTTTGACTGCAGCTGCTGTGGTGTGGAGTGTTTATAAGTTTCTCTCTCTGATGACTACTCCCCCAATGACATTGCAGGTTATTTCTGAGGTGTGCTGGATTATGTTCTTGCTTTCCTTGCTCATTTTTCTTTTAACGGCCTTGCCTTTTCATGCGAATGGATTTTCATCGGATGGAGCACGCGTACTTCGGCTATACCGTGGTGGAGATGTGGCACAGTTTGAGGTGCTGTTGTTAAAAGCCGTTTCAGTTAGTTCGTCCGGTGTTCGTCCCTCACAATGGAATCGTGACGAATTGAAAGAGGCATTACTATTGGCAAATAAGATAAATGCTCCAATGGGTATTTACCTTCACTACTTTTTATATCACTACGCATTTGATATTGGTGAACTAGATCAGGCAGAGCTGCACTTGACAGATTATATACTTGGTGAGGAAGCCATTCCCGAGGGATTTCGATCGGCTGTATCCCTTGAAGCTGCTTTCTTTTATGCTTTCGCTAGAAGAGACCTTGAAAAGTCAAAGCATTTCTGGAACAAGTATAAACCCTCTGCGATTATTCCAAAGTCCAGCGTCTTGGCGACTGAAGCGGCAATAGGTTTACTGAAAAATGAAAATGAAAGGGCAAAGGAAAAAATTAAAAACGCGTTCCAAGAAATTCCGAATATGATGGATCGTGGTATAGCAAAGGTACTGACCGAGCGACTTCAATTAATGAGGGAGCAGGTAAATCGGGATAGAGAAAGAACCTCCTGATCTGCTGGTTCTTATTAAAGCTTCACCTGGTCTATGGTCAGCTGAATAAAACTGTATTTGTTCTGCTCTTGTAGCGGAGCAAATCATTACGTATTGATAGACCATTTTGAATTTTTAGGCTTTTATCCTTCAATATCTGCTTTTGTGTATGATTACTTGTTACGGACATACATTTCTTTAAACTTTCCTAAAATTCATGTGTTTCAAATAAATATACTTTCTATGAAAGCTAATTTCATGTTGACTATAGGAGTTCTGGCTGGTTTCTTGGTTTTTTACCTTCATCACAAAATGTGAGAAATTCAGAGGAAACTTTTCTGCTCGCGGCTATGTCAATTTTCTTTTCACTGTTACCTGTATTTATTGGTTTGATGGAGAAAAAAAGATTAGTCTTTCGAGGAAAAACGAACACGTCACAAAAAAAACTGAAATGTGAAGAAGGGAGATAAACTATATTGGTTTTGCCAGGTGATAGGATGGGGAAGCTTGGTAGGCATTGAGACTATTAATTACACATTTTTTATTGTCGGCAAATTCAATATTGAATATGTTGTCATCTTTTCTTATAGTGCCATTGTCGGTTTATTTTCAAGCCATCTTTATAAAAAAATAGTTTGCCGAACAACCCTGTTTCAAAAACCAACGTCTACAATTTGGCTGGTGGCGCTAACGTCCACTCTTATACTATCCATTTGGTTAACAATCGTAAATTTTATTCCATCGTTCGTTTCAAATTATTCTGAGTCAATAAATCAGCTAAGCTTTATAGCCATTTTCGGAAGTGTAGTGAATTGGATGCGGTATGTAGCCGTGTGGATCATTATCTATTTTATGTATCGTCTTTTAGAGCGGAACCGGTCAATCGAAGAAAACAATCTTAGATCAGAAAATTTTGCAAGGCTTACCGAGTTGGAATTATTAAAGACTCAACTCAATCCTCATTTTCTTTTTAATGCTCTTAATAGTATCAAAGCTTTGGTTACAATCGACCCGGAAAAAAGTAAGGATGCAATTGTAAAGCTGAGTGAGCTTCTGCGATTTACACTTAATTATGGATTGCAACCTCTTATTCCGCTTCATGATGAAATGCTTGAAGTAAAAAAGTATTTATCATTAGAGCAGATTCGGTTTGGCGAACGATTTAAAGTACTTTATGAAATCTCAGACAATACATTTTCAAAACTAATTCCTCCTGCTATTATTCTTACGCTCGCTGAAAATTCAATAAAGCACGGAATTGCTAACCAAACAGGATCTTGCACATTAGTTATTACATCCGAGCTCAATGAAGATGAATTGATCATTCAAACTACGAATCCGGGTAGTTTGAATAATAAATCCAAAGACGGCATTGGTGTTCGCAATATCAAAAAGCGTTTAGAAAGTCTTTTTGGAAGTAAGGCATGGTTTTCAATTTCAGAAAATGATGGTGATGTGATCGTAACGATTAAGATCCAATACGTATGAGCTTAAAAACAATAATTGTTGATGATGAACCATTAGCTGTTGCCGAACTCGTTGCAATGCTAAAAAAGTTTGAGGTAATTGAAGTAGTGGCAACGTGTTCAAATTCGCTGGATGCAATTCGGCAAATCGAAATGCATCAACCTCAATTACTTTTTCTTGACATAAACATGCCAGAGAAGAACGGATTTGAATTGTTGGAAGAACTGGAAACAGCCCCCGATGTTATTTTTGTAACGGCCTACGATCAATTTGCCATTAAAGCGTTCGAAGTAAATGCTTTGGATTATATCCTTAAACCCGTTAACCCTGAAAGATTATCCGAGGCCATTGAAAAAATTCAAAAGCGAGCTCAGGCTACTACAACTAATGCTCCTCGAGAACTAACGATTGATAAGCGAATTTTTATTAAGGACGGTGAGCAGTGTTTTTTTGTTCCACTTTCAGAAGTGTTTCTGATAGAAAGTGTTGGGAATTATGCACGTGTTTTTTACCAGCAAAGAAAACCACTTCTTCATAAGTCATTAAATTACCTTGAAGAAAAGTTACCGGACGAGTTTTTCTTTCGTGCCAGTCGGCAGTATATATTTAATGTCAATTTTATAAAAGATATTATTCCATACTTTAATAGCACGTTACAAGTAGAACTTCAGAATGGGACCAAAATTGATATTAGTCAACGACAGAGCGTCAAGTTCAAAGAAAAGATGGGCGTTTAATTTTCAATCGGTAAACTCTCTTTAGTAGGAGTTAGTTGTTGCTATTTTATAGTATTTGGTATTAGGATCAATGGCTTCCCATTAGCGCACATCATTTCAAATCTGCATTCAAGTATTTTTAGATGAAACACAAGATTCCTCATTTCATCTTTACGTTGTCATCAGAAAACAAAAAACCGTATGAAAAACACGATCAACTCATTTGGACTACCACTAGTCATTCTTTTGTCATTTTTGCTTGGACTGGTCACATCACTTCAGGCACAACAAAAGATTAAAATCACAAAGGCAGACGAACTTCCCAGACGAACAATCGCGTTGACAGGGAAGGTAAAGGAAATCTATGCGAATGACGCTTTGTTGAAAAGTATTGCCGATCAGGTTTATTCAAATGCGCTTTCGGATTTGAATACATTTGACATTCAAGACAAAGCTACTCTTAGTGGATATTATGGTGTATTAATGCTTATCGATTATAAGCGTGCAAATTATGATGAAGTACAGAGAAAATTGGAGCTCTTTAAAGTGTTGGAAGACAAAGAAGAGGAGCGGGCTTCTATTGGAATTTTTAGCAGAGCATATATCCAAGCTGCTAAAGATGCTGGTTCAATAAAGAGTGAAGTCTTTAAATCAAAATTTAAGACAGAGTTTGCAAAGAATCTTGATACGGCAGATCCGAAGTTGATAAAAAAATATGTCGACCAAACTAAGTTAAGTCTTTCTCTGCTTGATGTTGATCGAACAGTAGCCGGACTCGAGACTCAGTTGCAACCCTTTATTGATAACGGCAAAGGACAGGTACCTGAAAATGTTGCCTTCGCTATTGTGAACACACGGTATTCACTCGATATGCGTCTTCCATTGAAACAAGTTAGTCTGGAAGTTCTTAACGAATGGATTGAAAAACATAAAAACTCCAATGAGAAAATAGCCAAGGTTGACTTTTGGAAGGATCGAAATATTAATTTGGATAAGAGCAATCTCTCGAATGAAGTTATTATCGCGATATGGGATACCGGAGTTGACCCCACTCCTTACACGGATCAAATGTGGGTCAACAAAAACGAAATAACCGGTAATGGCAAAGACGATGATAAAAATGGATTTGTAGATGATGTGAATGGAATTCCATTTGACCTGGACAACAAACCCACGGTTGGACCACTACTAGAGAAGCGTAAGTTGACTTATGAAATTAACGATCTTCAACGTTGGATGAAAGGAGCGATGGACTTGCAGAATGGATTACAATCTAAAGAAGGAATTGATTTTCAGCAAAGGATGGTAAGTTTAAAACCGGAAGAAGGAATACCCTTTCAGGAAGATCTTAGTTGGTATAGCACGTTTGCTCATGGCACACACGTTGCGGGCATCGCCATAGCGGGCAACCCTTCATCAAAAATTCTTTACTCAAGATTAACGTATGATACAAAGTCTGTTCCGCGATTGAATACAGATGAAACGCAGGCCAATATGGCTTCCATGTTCAGCAAAACGGTGGCGTACTTCAAAGCTAATAAGGTGCGTATTGTGAATATGAGTTGGCGCTACAATGCCAGTGCCTACGAGGGAGTATTGGCAATGTATGGTGTTGGCAAAGATGAAAATGAACGTAAGACGATTGCAAAAAGATGGTTTGAGGCTGAGCGCCAGTCTCTAAAGAAAGCGTTTGAATCAGCTCCTGAAATTCTATTCGTATGTGGCAGTGGAAATGAAAACAATGATGCGAATTTTGCAGATTATATTCCAGCGGGAATTGATCTTCCCAACCTCATTACCGTTGGCGCTGTTGATGATCAAGGTAAACGTACATCTTTTACATCGGAGGGAAAGAGTATTGACTTTTATGCGAACGGATATGAAATAGATAGCTACGTACCCGGTGGTGACCGCATGAAATTTAGCGGTACATCGATGGCATCTCCGCAAGTTGCAAATCTGGCTGCCAAAATTCTGGTTTTAAATCCAAAGCTAACTCCTACCGAGGTGATATCGATTATTCGCTCAACGTCTACGCCTGATCTTGAAAATAAAGGATTGTTGTTGATTCATCCTAAACGTGCAATTGAAAAAGTGAGCAAATGAAAAATTTAAAGTGGATGAAGGTAGACAACGTTTACCTTCTTACTTCTTCTGATTCTGAGGTGCTGATCAAACTACATTTTGATCTTATCAACGTATCGTCATTCGAGGTAAATGGTGAATCTTATTTTGTGAAAAGAAAAGGATTTTGGAATCAGCGCCTTAGCATACTACATAAGGATGAAGAAGTTGTTAGTGTATCCCATAACTTTTGGGGAAGTAAAGGCCTTGTGCGATTTGGAGAGGGAACGAGTTATCAATCTCATTTTAAGTACAAGAATATTCTGACTCTTTATTTGAAGGATCAGGAATCCGAAATACTTCGTTATAGTGTTGGTGGGGAGCCGGGAAAACAATTTGCGGAAATTTCAATTGGAATTGCTATTGTGGATGCTGACAAACTGCTGATCATGGCTGGCCTTGGTATGATTATGTTTCTGAATATTTTTAATGAGTTTAACAGCGGGGATGATGACGGACTTATTATGCTTTCGGTAGCTTCAACCAGTTAGTTGAAGTGGTCAGGTTTTAAGATCTTGAATTTGCACTGGGAGTCATTAGTCACTTTACAATCAATAAATTTTATTATAAGCTTTGACTATGACTACTTTGTTAATTCTTCGTAACGCTCAACACGCATATCTACTTTGGTTCTGTATGCAAATAATCGTCAAGAAAGCAACTCTATGAGTTTCTCGCTTGACGATCATTTTTTCTTAATTACCCTATTATTCTTTTGTCTTTAGCAAGGAATTTTGCAAACCCTAATAAAGCACCGGTTACCATGATGTTACGAAATACGTTTACCATTTCTAGTTCTTTTTCGCGGTCTAAATTTGCTGTCATATTTTCAATTCCTAATTCAAAACCCATAGCTCTTGGAACGTGAACAAGAATTGCCATTAGTATCACGTAGAGTGCCATCAGGGTATAAGCCAACTTATCATACTTCCCGATACAAGCACTAACAATAAAGGCTAGTATGCAAATTAATGTAAAGTAGTTCCAGAAATAGGGAAAAGGAATATAGTCAGGAACAAACGCAGCACCAACATCAGGTTTGCTTAAGTGCAAACCGACATACATCAAAAAGGATAATGGAAATATCCAACGTCCAATATTTAATATTCTGTCCATACGAATTAAGCGTTAGTGGGAAATGGAATGAGCGGACGGATTTCAACACTTCCGTCCTTGTATTTCAGAATCGGGCAGGACTTGCTCCATTCTTGAACTTCTTCGAGACTACTGGCTTTGCAGATGAGATATCCAGCAACCAGTACATTGTTGCCACCCTTATCAGGTCCCTCAGCAACTCCATCATGATTTACAATTTTACCATTGTATTCAACAGGCTGAGTTGATACAAGTTTACCTTGAAGGGCAATATTACCAATCCAGCTTTGCCAGGCAGGCATGTCTTCTGCCATATCTTGCGGTGTGGTAATGTAATTGTCTTTTCCGCTTACGTTGCGGAACAAAAGCAAATAGTCTTTCATATTTCTGCGGTTTAATGTTAGTAATGAATCAAAATTCTTTGATTCAAAACCGCCATGCATTGACAAATGTCAATGTTTTAGAGTTTGCCCTTTAATCGACTGAAGGTTTCCTGAGAGATGCCCAGATAGGATGCGATTAGTTTGCTGGATAGACGGGACATTAATGACGGACGATATTCCATAAGCCATTTGATTCGTTCTAATGATGTTAATGAAACAAAGGTGTTAATTCGATAAACAGAGTTTGCATAAGATGCTTCAAGAATTTGACGATACACTTTTTCAAACTGGGGAATAGTCTCCATCATTTTTTGAAAACCAGCTTTGTTAATTGCAAGAAGATCGGAGTGTTCAACGGCACGAATATTTTCTGTCGCGGGTTGCTGATTTCCAAAACTGATTAACTCTGAACACCAATTATTTTCAATCACAATATCACGTGTCGTCTCGTTGGACTCATTGTCGTAAACATAAACTTGCAAACAACCCTTCGCAACGAAATATACGTATTTGCAAATATCTCCTTGTGTTAAAAGCTGGTCGTTTCGCCTGGCATGGACATACTCAAATTGATCTATCACTGTCTCCAGACCGGCAATATCCCTACCAAGACGTTGAACTATATGTTCTCGTAGAATGTCTTTTGATTTCTCTTTCAGCATTTGATATAATTAACTTGAGGAACATCAGGATTGTTTAAAAGTTAATTAAACTAAACTTGAAATACTCAATTTAATTACGGCTCTAAAGTCCATATTTAGTTGGTGATAATATTAACGAATAGTACAGCAGACTCGTCATCGATAGTTAGTTAGTTTTCCCTCTTTTTGTTTAGGATTGATTTATTGTCTTCAATGAATTTTTCAAACGTTATGGGTTCGCTACCCGTGATCTTAAATACACAATCAGTGATGACGGGTTCCGCTCGGAAACGAGGTAGGAAATGTAGCATAATCATAACAAGGATAAGCATGGGTGGCACGTTCTCTTTCCGTTTCGCAAAATAATAACGTAGCAGATTAGGTGATTGGTAATTAATGATTGTCCCCAACCCCTTACTTAACTTTTCTGCCATTTCGCGGAAGGTTAATTTTTGATCACACGTTAGCTCATACGATTTGTTTGCATGATTGTTTATATCAACAATAATTCTGGCTGCTACCCTGCCAACGTCACGAACATCAATGAGTGTAAATTTAGCATTTCCAGCAGGGAGAAAAATTAGATGTCTTGTTGCTAAGTCTAATTGGAGTGTTGTCGAAAAATTTTGCATGAAGTATGCCGGACGAAGAAACGTGTAAGGAATTCCGCAATCCACAATCAACTTTTCTATTTTATGGTGAGGAATCAGGGAATTTTTCTCAACACCCTGCACAGACAAAAATACAATGTGTTGAACTCCAGCTTCCTTAGCACTATTGATTAACGGTCTAAAATAATTTTCTGTGTCGGAAATCTGTGGAGGCCTTAGCAGGAATAGAATAGTGCAATTTTCTAACGCGGGCCGATATGAGGTGATATCAGTAAAATCGAATTTTATAACATCAACTTTATATTCCAATAATTTTTTTTGGTCTTGCTCTACATCTCTTATGCCCGCTACAACCTTTAGTTTTGTGTTAAGAGCATACAAGGTTTTAATTACTTCAAGACCAACATTTCCGGTGGCTCCTGTTATTAAGATTCGTTTCAATTGTAGTGGCTTAATGATCATACTTACTTTATATGAAGTTAAAAATAGAAGGATTTAATCAGACATTCTCTTGTAGTTTGTGGATTAAGCTAATTGAATCATCAAATTTTAACAGGAGACTGAGATCCGATTCACGGAAAAATTACATATGTAACGGCTTGGCAAATTGAGGTTGGAGGTATACAATAAAGGTTGCGTTATATTAAATCTAGTCAATTGATACGAAAGATCAAGTTTACTATTAACTAAAAATACTTTGGGTGGAGTGAGTTAGAATGACCTCTGTTCTCCTTTTAGTCCTTGGTTCGCTACGCCTTAAGGTAATTTCATAGGAGTATTCAATTTTGGAATTGTTAGCTGATGGATGAAATTGTAAGTTTGGGAAGCAGGATGAACTTATGGGAAAGGGTCAACAAAATCGGGTATAGTGACTATAGCAACAACCAATTTGGTTTCTTTTTTTAGTATAAATTAAAGAGTAACACGAATGCCATCCTTTAATGACCAAACAGAAGACGAAGTAATCTGGCTCAATATCCAGAAAGGCAACCAGGCCGCCCTTGAAGCATTGTATAATCGTTTTTTTAAATCACTATATAATTATGGCCGAAAGGTATGTAGCAACAAGACCATTGTTGAAGATGCCATTCATGATTTATTTCTTGACCTTTGGCGATACCCCGCCAGCCTTGCCTCTACAACACCGATAAAAAAAGAATTTTCTTCGGGAACCTCTTTTTTGTCATAGCAGCAGTTTAATGTTTTATGTCCACGTATTCACCTTTGAAACAGAATGTGTACACAAACTTTGCACAGTGAGTTTTGAAAACCAGCGATTGTAAATTCCTGTACCTAATTTATTCCTCATGGTTTAAAAAACTTCATGAGCAAACCTTGAACTTTTGCTCCTTCCGTTTCTTTTCCATTTATAATCTTTTCGAATACAACTTTGTCACTGGATGTGATATCGGTTAAAAACCCGATATCATTAAGAGCGATCTTACGACTTCCCATATGCCAGCTTGGAAATATTCTTGATTGGATAGGACCATAGGAAATCATCACGGCTTTTTCGTGCCGTACATCCTGTTTTATTTTATCGTAAAGCGTCATCAATGACCTGGACTCACCTTCAACGTATTGTATGAATTTATTCTCTGAATAGAGAAGCACCCCCGTGATGTCAAGCGGTGGGTTATTCTTTTTACACGACACAAGAATCTTTTCGATTTCATCTTCGGTGCAATTGTTTTTTCTTACGCTTACGTAAGCCAAGTGAGCCAACATAGTGTTTATAATTTTAATTAGAACTTTGTGAATGATTATGAAAAAACGCGGTGGCTTTCGAGCAATTCTGCTTAGAGAAATTGAATTTTGAGAAGCCTTTTAATAATAATAGTCGGTCTGATTTTGCGAATTGGATCATTCTTATTTTAACTCTAGGCTATTTTAACCTAAAATTGAAAAGTGCTGAATATTTATGTTAGTAACAATAAGTATTGGTTTTTGTTTAATGTTTTACATTTTGTTTAAGGTCAGTTCTATGGTCGCTTCCGGACTAATTTGTTCGAAAGTGATTAGTCAAATTGGACTAACATCATTAATTCTTTAGAATTTCCGGTGGCATGGTAATTGAAATGCTGCAGTACATTCTTGCAGAAATAAATTAATTGAAACATTTTATATGATACATAACTACTTCACGATTGCCCTTCGCTTTATTTTCAGAGCGCCAGTATTTTCACTCATCAACTTGTGTGGACTCATTATCGGGATAACGGCTAGTACATTTTTGACAATGTATGTATGGGATGAGCTTCGCTATGATCGTTTTCATGCTAACGTGGATAATATTTATAGGGTCAACACCCATCAGGACAACGGTCAAGATGGTGTTGTCACGCCCGGTCCGCTCGGCCCCGAATTATTGAAAGACCAGTCGGCAATTCTTGACATGGCACGGGTTGGAAAGTGGAGCGGAACGTTCCGTTATAAGGATGTAATTTTTGAAGAAAACCAGATCAATTTTGCTGATAACTCTTTTTTTAGGATGTTCAGCTTTCCTCTTATTATGGGGAATCAAAAAAGAGCATTGCAAAATCCGTATGATCTAGTATTAACGAAAACTGCAGCTATTAAATATTTTGGAACGGAATGGCAGAAAAAGCAGGATCTACTGGGATCAACTTTTATACTTAATGGCAATGAGGCATTCACGGTTGTTGGTATTCTTGAAGACCTTCCGTCATATTCTACTATTCAATTTGATTTTCTCCTGTCTTTCGAGTACATCATTAAAAATGATAAGTGGGGTTATCAATGGGGCAGTCATAATTATCATACTTATCTTTTGCTAAAACCGGAAGTCGATTTAAAGGCATTTGAAAATGCAATACGGGGGCAATTAAAAAAACACAACGAAAATGCAGGTTTCGACTTGGTGTTGCAGCCATTGACCCAGATCTATATGTCTCCTATTACAGGATATGACTGGGGCAAACATGGACAAATTCAATATGTAATTATCTTTTCGATAGTGGGTGGTATAATTCTAGTCGTGGCATGCTTTAACTATATCAACTTATCAACAGCGCGAGCGAGGAAACGAGCCAGGGAAGTGGGTATCCGAAAAGTAATAGGCGCTTACAAACATCAGCTTTTTATCCAATTTATGGGAGAGTCGATCTTAATAGTATTTGTGTCTGGATTAATAGCGAGGGGTTTGGTTGATGTGTTGTTACCGTATTTTAATCTATTTAGTGGAAAGAATCTTATCTCATCTGAATTTCAATTTCAACTGTTAGCACTAATGTTTACCATAGTTGCTATGACTAGTTTTTTATCCGGTATTTATCCAGCCATTCTTTTGTCTTCTTTTAAGCCTCTAAATGCTCTAAGAGGTGCAATCTCTAATCGTGTCGGAGGTGGCTTCCGATCAATACTTGTAACAGCTCAATTTAGTATTTCAATGATTCTCATTGCGGGGACTCTTGTTATGTATGATCAGTTATTCTTTATGCGAACAAAAGATGTTGGATTTAATAAAGATGAATTGGTTTACATAAAGTTAGGGGGAGGCTTGGTGAGTAATAATAATACATTCAAGGACGAGTTGATCGGCAAAAGCTTTGTCAAAACCGCTGCTCGTTCTACCAGTACACTAGTCAATACTGACAATGGAAGTTATATTGAATGGCCTGAAAAGCCACTCGGCACCGAAATCTCAATCTCGCAGATCAATGTCGATGAAGATTTTCTTCCGATGTTAAAGGTGAAGTTTCTTTCGGGTAGAAATTTCACGTCCACCGATTCCGCCTCTTATATTCTAAATGAGGAGGCAGTCAAAGCCATGGGACTGACTGTTGAAAAGGTCATTGGGATGAAAGTTAAATTTTGGGGCACAGAGGGAACAGTGATTGCGATAGTTAAGAATTTTCATTTTCGTCCTTTACATCACGCAATTGGACCACTAATTATCAGGCACGCGCTAAAGGAAAATTTCTACACAATGGTATGCAGAGTCGAAAAACGCAACATGGAAAGATTTACTGAAGAGGTTTCGATGTTGTTCAAACAGCATGAAAAGGAATATCCATTTCAATACGCATTCGTTGATGAAATGATCAATTCGCAATACCAAAAAGAGGTTAGCGCGGGTAAGATCGTTCTTTACTTTTCAATCCTTTCCATATTTATTTCCACCATTGGATTATTTGGATTGGTTGCCTATACAATCGAAGAGAGAATAAAGGAATTGAGTATTCGAAAAGTGCTTGGATCATCTTACATAGATACATTTACCTTATTATCAAAGCACTTTATCATAATGCTTGTTATAGCCTTCGTCATAGCAACACCTTTGTCCTTGTGGATTTCTAATAATTGGCTTCAGAACTTTAAATATAAAATTGATATTGACGCTGCGGTCTTTTTTAAAACACTGTTTCTCATTGGTGCTGGCTCATTGTTGATGGTATTTATTCAGTCAATACGAGCTTCACGTAAAGATCCAGCCAGTGTTTTAAAGGCATTAGACTAACGAATATTGAGTAAGCAATAGTTTGAATAGAATAAAGGGTTTTAAACTATTTCTCTCACAACAATGAAGAATAACAGCGTTCAAGTGTGAGCTTTGAACGCTGTTTCAAAAGTGTGTTTCTCATATTATTACTTGTTATGAATTCATATGTGGTCTTAGAATAGAGAATCTTTTCTGTAATTGTCTGACTTTACATTTTGTTTTACCGAGCTATTTTTGCTTGACGCCAAACTCCTTCATCAAATCAGTACCGTATTTTCGGATGACTTCAATAATCGGAATGGCTTTTAAGCCACGCTTGGTAATGGTGTATTCTACTTTTGGAGGAACAACAGCATATACCTTCCTTGAAATAAACCCTTCCTTTTCCAACTTTCGCAAAACACTTGATAACATTTTATGAGTGATATGCGGAAGTTCTTTTTTTAGCTCGCTATAGCGCAATGTCTTCTCGCGTAGTCTCCAAAGAATAGGCATTTTCCATGTGCCACCAATCCGATCCATCGCAAATTCTACGGGGTTGTAATAAACCTTCTTATCGTAAATAAAGTCGGGCATGTGTGAATGGTTTAGAAATTTCAGTGGCTAGGTATGAATTCTATTGCTTCAATTTATTGGATCTGTTCATACTTTCCTAAAGGATAGTAACCTACTTAATGGTTAATATGTTGATTGAGGGAACGTAGTTGATGCAATTTTGAGTTAAACAACTCATAAATAAAAACAACTATGCGAAGAATATTCTTAACGTTAATCGTTCTCACGTTTTCTTTCTTGGGCTGGTCGCAGCATAATGCTGGAAACAATGGAAAAATTTTGATGATTGCTTCTAACGCGGCAGTAAGCAAGCAAACTGGCTGGCATATTGGGGCCTGGTATGCTGAAGTTGCACATCCGTATTGGACATTCACAGAAGCAGGATACATAGTAGACCTTGCAAGCCCCGATGGAGGCGAAGTGAAATTTGATTCATTCAGCGATCCGGAAGATGCAAGCAAATATGCAGCATTCGATTTCATTTCTCTGGGCTTTAAGAACGATCCGGTAAAAACAGAAATGCTGAAGAATACACTAAAGATCTCAGCAGTAAATCCAAAGGACTACAAAGCCATTTTTATTTGTGGTGGTCAGGGTCCTATGTATACATTTTTTGAAAACACGGAGCTCCACAAATTCTTTGTTGATTTTTATCTCTCGGGAAAACCAACCGCAGCTATTTGTCATGGCACGTGTATTTTGCTAAAGACGAAACTACCCAATGGGAAATTTTTAGTAGAAGGTAATAAGTGGACTGGCTTTGCCTCATCGGAGGAACAGTATGCTGATAACTATGTTGGGATGAAAATTCAACCGTTCCGCATTGAAGATGAAGCACGTAAAATGACCAATAGTAAATTTGAAGTAGGAGCTCCTTTTTCTGCTTTCGCTATTCAGGACGGAAACCTCATAACGGGTCAGCAACAGAACTCAGGTGCCGCTGCCGCTGAACTTGTTGTATCAGAATTAGAAAAGCAGCGCAAAAATTATCCTACCTATGTTTTGGTACATGGTGCATGGGCGGACGAAAGTGCATGGGGTTTTGTGCGGAATCAATTAGCAGTAAACGCCAATGTTGTTGTTGTAAACCTTCCTGCAAATGGCATTGATTTGACGCCTGCCTACGCAGTTGCATTAAATGATTATGTGAAGACGGTAACCAATGTGATCAATCAGCAGCCCGGTAAGGTGACGTTGGTTGGTCATAGCATGGCAGGGATAGTAATCTCACAGGTTGCTGAAAACGTCCCGACAAAAATCAATAAGCTTGTTTACGTATCGGCCTATCTTCCTAAAAATGGTGAAGACCTCTTGTCTCTTTCAAAACAAGATGCGCAAAGTAAAGTGGGTGATGCACTAGAATTCTCAGCAGATTATTCTGCGGCAACAATCAAGAAGGATATGATCGCGCCAGCAGTATGTGCTGATTGCTCTGATTACATGAAAGACATTTTGGTAAAGTATCACAAAGCAGAACCTGCAAAACCGCTTGGAGAAAAAGTGGTGCTAACAACTTCGAAATTCGGAAGTATTCCAAAATACTACATTCATACTAGTCTGGATCAGGCTGTTGGTTACGAACTGCAAAAAATGATGGTAAAGAATAATGGAGGCGTCAAACAGACCTTTGTCTTGAACACATCGCACTTACCCTTTGTAGTGCAACCCCAAGAGTTCATAAAAATATTAGCGGGTATAAAGTAAAATGATAGCGCGTATATTTTTTACGGTTTTGTTTTCTGTGCTGTTGAGCTCTGTTTGGGCTCAGCTCACGGAAAGCGATACACTTCGCTTTGGGTATCGTGCTAATGTAAATGGATCTTGGATTACCGGAAATGTAGAGCGGTTGCTAATTAATAGTAATTTGGAGTTATCGCATATTGGTAAAGTAGTTGGAGTAAAATCAAGTAACTCATATTTATATGGAACCATTTATCAGCGCGAGACAGAGAATGATATTTTTTCACGGAACTTCTTTTACCTCAATCCGAGCAAATGCTTTTATCCTTATATTATGCTGTGGCTGCAAAATTCAACACGTCAGCAAATTGATTTACGTTATCAGGTTGGTTTGGGGGCGAGTTATGGTTTAGTAAATACAAAAACGAATCAACTGAAAATTTCAGCAACACTTACCTACCAAGAAACGCGATATAACGGTTTGAAATTCTTTATTGAACCAAAGGATGTAGAGGCAAATAAAATAAAGAATGAACGGATTACTGTGCGCTGACTTGGTCATCACCTTCTGTCAAACAGGAAAATAAAATTGAATTACGAAACGTGGTATCAACCGTCTCTCAGTGATGTCAACAATTGGCGGTACTACCTTAATGCTGTATTGGAAATTCCTGTTTCAAAACACTTCTCGTTACGTTCATCCTTCTTGTACACACATGATAATATGGTTCTCACGATCGTGAAACGAGATGATAAGATAATGACTTTTGGTATCAACATTGGCAATTATTAAGCATGGAGAAATTTGGAGCGACAGATGAACCCACCACGAATCGGATTGAAGCCTTTTCAGATGGAGTACTGGCGATTGTGATTACCCTTATGGTTTTAGAAGTCAAGATTCCGGAAATGGAGGATTCTGTTTCAAATCATGAAGCGCTGCATCAGTTGTTTCCGATTCTTCCTAAGCTCCTGGCATATGCATTGAGTTTTAGTATGATTGCCATTTTCTGGGTCAATCACCATCAACTCTTTCATTCCATTTGCATCTCTACGCGGGGACTTTTGTGGTTAAATAATGCATGGCTATTTTGGATTTGTTTGTTGCCATTCCCTACTGCATTTTTAGGAGAGCACCCCACGCTTTCGTTGGGCTTGTTGTTGTTTGGTGGTGAATTGTTTTTGTGTGCACTGTTTTTTTATTTTATCCGAAGACACTGCGTTAGAAACAATTTATTGAATGTTTCTGTTTCTCCTGATGACGCCAAAATACTCTTACGGAAAAGTGCTTTCGGACCTGTGTTATATTTAACCTCGGTTGCATTGAGTTTCGTATGAATATATATGGCGTATGCTGTATTCGTTATTGTTCCGATCTTGTTCATTGTGTCGTCTTTAAAACAAAATAAAAAATGAAAATTGCAATTATCGGTAGTGGAAATGTTGGTGGAGCCTTGGCACAGGGTTGGGCCAAAGCAAATCACAATATTACCTTCGGGGTCCGAAATACAGATGAATTTAAAGGTAATCATCTAAGTGAAGTCAAAAATATAGCAGTAGCGTCCATACGTGATGCGGTTATAAAATCCGATATAATTGTTATCGCTGCATTGCCACAAACCGTATTTTCTATAATCGAAGCAATGGGAGATGTCTCCGACAAAGTAGTAATCGATACTATGAATTCAGTTCGTGTAAAACCGGAACCATATTCTAACACCACCGAGGCGTTAATGAATCGAACAACGTGTAAAGATATTGTGAAGTGCTTTAACACAACTGGTGCCGAAAATTTGAGCAATCCCATTTCTAATGGAAAAGGTATTGATATGTTTTATGCGGGCGATAGTGATAAAGCTAAACTAATAGCAAAGCAACTGTCGTATGATCTCGGTTTTGAGAACGTTTACAACTTTGGTGCAAGTGACAAATTTAATCTGCTTGAACAATTTGCTCTTAGTTGGATTAACCTCGCAGTTATGCAAGGTTACGGGAGGAATATTGCCTTTAAAGTAATAAGGTCTTGATGACGAGTACTATTTATTTTCCGTGCAAATCGATTTTCCATCATACAGAATTAAAATTAGTAAGTGGCACTTATTTTATTTGCCTTTAATTCTGCACTCAAATAAATAGCAGAAAATGAATAAACTATTTTAACAATATCAGTTTTTTGAGTTCGGTAAATTCTTCAAATAAGAGTGTTGCCATATCAGCCAAGGCTGCGCAACTTCCTGTACCGACTTACCGTACTGAACTATAGGCTTGTGTTCGTTAAGTCATCTCTTTTTAATTCTAAAATTGTTCTGCAAATAAAAAGGTCTTCAAAAACGAGTTCGCTTTGAAGACCTTTTAAACTACTGATTGTCAATAAGTACCCCCGATGGTCAGAAAGTTGAACCAGATTCATCGAGGATTTAAAGCTTTTGTATCGACTTTCATCTGTCATTTTGGCAATTTCACTTTTATTTATTGCACTTCAGGAGCTTAAAAGTAATTATTTGCTATCAGAAGTATCATTGCAAATGGTCTTAAGCCTCCCTTCTCCTCATTCGAAGCCTTGCATTTTGCCATTCGTTAGTACACGGCTACACAGCGTGCAATTTTAGTGAGGGATTTCAATACCATCGAGTCAATCCTAATGAGTCTCTTCAAATAATAAATCCCTTTCTATCATCTGAGTCATGATGCACCGGTTGAAATTAGTAGGGGGATTTTCGAGAAAAGAGTGTTGGCCTTTATTTCAAATAGTATTCAAATCTTCTACGATTAGTTTTGCATAGCAGGTAGTTTTCTTTTGTCAGCCTCAAAATACAAGGTATAGGTTGTGCTTCTTCTGTATCAAGCGTCTCTAAAATATTAATTTTTTTTTAAGATCCTCAGGGTAAGATTTTAAATAGTTATAAAGTGGGGTAAGTATATTTCCATCAATATCAAGATGAACGAAACTGGCACCATAGGCAGAAAAATTAACAGCTTTTAAATTAAACTCTTCCGATGCTGTTAAAGTATACATGAAATCCTGGATCCAATTTCGAAGCCTGATAATATCATCACAAGGATCCCCATCATCATCGATGATCTCTTCAAATTGAATAGATTGTTCAAAAACTATTTTATAGTCGTCATTGAATAGCACAATCTTTTTATTGGTCTTTCCAATATCAAAAATTGCAATGACGGGAGTGCGTTTAAGCATTACATATTAGTTGATTCTTTCTAGAAAGATTCTTGAGTACTCTACTTAACGCTTTGTGCAATCATAATCCAGACGCAACTGTTTTAAATCCGCGATCAGTTATAAGTTGCTTCCTTACTTCTAAATCTCGGAATAGCTCAAGTGGTTGAAGGGCCGCTCCTGACCGAAAACGAGCTTCAGCAATAAGAGCCCGAACATCAGTCCGGTATGCATCCTGAAGTATTTGCTGTGCAAGTACTACATCATTTTGAAGTTGAGCCTCACGTAATGTTTCTTTATTTATAAGTAAGGCTTGTGCGTAGGCTATCATAATGGCTTCTACTGATTGTAATAAATCCTCAAGTGGATCTTTCACATTGTGCGATGCGTCAATCATCCAGCCTAAATCAGTTGAATGATTCATTTTCTTATCGTCCATACCTTCCACCAATTCATTAAATATTAAAAACAGTTGATAGGGGTTAATGCTTCCAACGGTTAAATCATCATCACCATATTTTGAGTCGTTGAAATGAAAACCACCTAGCTTCCCTTCCATTAATAGCAGCGATACGATTTGTTCAATGTTTGCATTGGGCAGATGATGTCCTAAGTCTACTAATGTGTAAGCCTTTGATCCAAGCTTATTGGCATATAGGTAAGATTGCCCCCAATCACCAACTGTCATTGAGTAAAAGTTAGGTTCGAACGCTTTGTATTCAATAAACATCTTCCAGTCTTCTGGCAATTGTGAATAGATTTGCTGCAAGCCGTCCAGTGTGTTTTGGAATGCTTTTCTGAAATTTAATTGTCCTGGAAAACACGATCCATCTGATAGCCAGACTGTGAGGGATTTTGACCCAAGCTCTTTTCCATATTGAATAACTTCAAGATTGTGTTCAATGGCTTGATCGCGAACAGGTTTATCACAATGCTGTAGAGAACCAAATTTGTAACTTAAGCGCTGATCTTTTTGATCTTGAAAAGTATTGGAGTTCATCGCATCAAAATGAATTCCATATTGAGATGCTAGATTTTTTATTGCTTTGGCATTTTTAGGGATGTCCCAGGGAATGTGAAGTGAGATCGCGCCACTTGATTTGTTCAATGAATGAAGCAATCCAATATCTTCAATTTTCTCTTCTAATGTTCGAGGTTCTCCACCACCTGGAAATCTTCCAAACCTCGTTCCGCCTGTTCCCAATGCCCAGCTCGGAATAGCAATTTGAAAGGCCATCAGCTGTTGAATTACATATTCAACATTGCGTATATCAGATGAGAGTGCATTTATTTTTTTTTGATGTGAGGCGTATTGATTTTGATTATGATCTTCTATTATACTCTTTTTAATTTCCATAGAACACGAATTTGTCAATGGTGAATTTAGGAATTAATGTGAATTGTCAACTATCCTGGTTGGATGTACTATCTCACAAAACCTGCAGCAACGCCACCATCAATATTTATAATATTTCCTGTTGATTTTTTTAAAAGTCCGCAAACCAGAGCAAAGCATCCATTGGCAATATCTTCCGGAAGAATAACCTCATTCAATAACGTACGCTTTGCGTAAAATTCTGGCAATTCATTCACTTTAACACCATACGCCTTAGCACGTCCTTCAGCCCATCCGCTTTCCCAGATTTTGCTTTCCGCTATTACAGCATCCGGATTAATTACATTAACCCGAATTTTATCGCCTCCTAATTCAGCCGCATTTAGTCTACTTAAGTGAAGTTGTGCAGCCTTGGCAGATCCATAGGCAGCATTGTTTGGCCCAGAGACTAAAGCATTCTTGCTTACAATATTGATTACATCTCCACCGATGGATTGCTTACGTAAAATTTTTACGCCTGCTTGTGTAACCAGAAATTGTCCCTTCGCCAATATGTCGTATAATAAATCCCAATCTTGTTCGGTATGATCATCTAATGGTTTGGAGATCGAGATACCAGCACAGTTTACAATAATATCCAGTCCTCCAAACGCTAATGGGGCTGATTCAAAAGATTCTTTTATTTGATTAACGTTTAAGACATCGAGTGGTATTGCAATGAACTGATCCTGGTTGTATTGCTTTGAAAAATCTTCTTTCGCCTTTGCAAGACGCACCTCATCGTTATCGTTGATGATAACACATGCTCCTTCATCTAAGAATTTTTTTGCGATCGCCTTACCGATGCCTCCGGCACTCCCTGTAATAAGTGCAATCTTTCCTGAAAGTGCTTTTGGTTTTGGCATACGCTGAAGTTTCGCTTCTTCTAGTAACCAATATTCAATATTAAAAGCTTCTTGACGAGGAAGTGAGGTGTATGCTGAAATTGCTTCAGCTCCTTTCATTACATTGATTGCATTAATGTAAAATTCAGCGGCAACGCGTGCGGTTTGTTTGTCTTTTGAAAATGTGAACATACCAATACCCGGAAAAAGAATAACAACAGGATTAGGATTTCGCATGGCTGGACTGTTTGAATGTTTGCATGCTTCATAATATTCTGCATACATCTTTCTGTAGGATTCAAACTGGGGCTGTAACTTTTCTTTTAGTGCTGATGTATCCGATAAATCTTCACTGGAGGAGAGCGTTAATACCAATGGTGATATCTTGGTTCTTAAAAAATGATCAGGACAACTGGTGCCCATGGGTGCAAGTTTGGTCAAATCGTTTGAGTTGATAAACTCAAGCACGCGTGCGTCATCTGTGAAATGTCCGATCATGTGACTTTGGTTTGAGCAAAAGCCACGAAGAACAGGAGCAAGGAATGAAGCTTTTTTTTGACGCTCTATTGCGGATAGTGATTGAATTTTTTGACCGCCAAACACAGGTCGTTTCTTCTCATAATTCGATTCTAAATAATCAGCGCATTTTTCTATTACTTCTAAGGTATTGATATAACTTTCGTAGGCTGTATCTCCCCAGGTAAATAAACCATGCGAGCCAAGCATAATTCCTCTTATTCCAGGATTCTCATCCAAACATTCACGAAGCTTTAAACCTAAGTCGAAACCAGGACGCTGCCAATCTACCCATCCAATAGTACCATTAAACAATTCATAAGTAATTTTCTTACCATCTTTTGCTGCAGCTATTGCAATGGCTGCATCGGGGTGGAGATGATCAATATGTTTAAAAGGTAAAAATCCATGTAACGCAGTATCAATAGAGGGCGCTTTTGAATTCAGATCATAAATGCAATGGCTGAATAATTCAACCATCTGATCTTCGAATTCAACTCCGCCATAAACATTTTTTAGTTGTTCCATCCGGTCGACATACAACGCAGCCAAACCAGTCCTTTTTAATGTGCCTAAATCACCGCCTGATCCTTTCACCCACATTACCTCAGTATCCAGCCCGGTTAATGGATTTTGCGTAACGGCCTTGCACGAAGTATTGCCTCCTCCATAATTAGTCAACCGTAAGTCCGCACCTAATAGATTAGATCGGTAAATTAGGAGAGCGACTTCATCTCCTTCTAATTTTGCTGCTATGGCTTCGTCCCATAGGTAGCTTACATGCAGAAAATTCTTTTGAACTGTGGAGGTTTTAGAATTGACTAATGACATAGTACTTGATTTTAATTAATAAAATTTTTTAAATCGAATTTCCATACCCTACCAAAAGCACAGATAGAATGATAATGACAATACCTGCTAAAATTGTTGTGAGTGTTTTTTTACTAACGCCTTTCCATTCTTTCAATAAGAATCCCCACATACTAGAAATGAGGATAATGAAGGCCATGTGAAGAATCCACGAACTAGCTCCGTTGCCAAGCTTACTTTCTCCCATGCCGTAGAAAAAGAACTGAAGAAACCATGTTGTACCGGCTAATGCTGAAAAAATGTAATTGCGGGCAAGCGGTACCTTCTTATCAGCGTAATCACGGAAGGTTTTATTCCTGGCATTTAGAATCATGCACCAAACAAAGTTAGTAGAGATGCCTCCCCATAGCAGAACTACAAAAATTACATTGTTCTGAAAAAGAGGAAGAGTGCCTTGGGAAACAGCCATCATAGCCATTGGTTTACCTGCTTCAATTCCAAAGTTAAAACACGCACTGAGAATGCCCGAGATTGTAGCTACTAGTAATCCTTTTGAAATATTAAATTCCTGGATACTACTTTTCTTTTGTTCGGAAGACAGTTCTTTCTCTTTCAGCATTCCAGCTTTGCCACAAACAATAATTCCGATCAAGCAGACCGAAACACCAATGAGTACAATTATGCCGCCATCAGTACTCAGCATAGCGGATAACGTATGCACGGAATTTGGTTCGAAAAAATCTCTATAAATTGGTGGAACAAGGGAACCAAAAGCAGAAGTAAATCCGAGAGCAACAGACATACCAAGGGATAGACCTAAGTAGCGCATAGCCAATCCAAATGTGAGACCTCCAATACCCCATAATACTCCCATAGCGTAAGTCCAAAACAGTACACTACTATCGGTATTTTTAATGACGTGAATAAAGTTAGGGACGGTAAGCCACGCTGCTAGCAGGGGAACTATTAACCAGGAAAATATACCTCCAATAATCCAATAACTTTCCCAAGCCCAACCTCTTACTTTTTTAAAAGGGAGATAGAAGCTTCCAGAAGCGAATCCACCAATAAGGTGACAAAATATTCCAACCAATATCCCCATCGAATATTTAAAGATTAGTTCAATCAGGGACGAAAATAACGGAATGTATTAAGATAAGTGTTCTGTACTATCATGGGTGCGTTAAGCCCTCTATAAAAGAAGATAATCAGCCATTAGACTTAATGTCTTTAAAAAAACCTGGAAGTTGGAATGTAATTTAAAAAGTTGAGTGTAGTTTAAACTCTGGTCGAGATAGTAGAGGATGGGCAATTATAAAATCTCTAAGTATTTCTGAGCGCTTAATTTGCTTGACCTAATAAATTGGTTAAAAATTCATGTCCCTGTTATCCGATAACTATTTCCTTTTTAGCAAATATTCTGTGAGATTTTGTTGATGAAAAATGATATTTTACTGTATTCTAATCAATTGGGTGTCCCTTGGGAATGTGTTTTTGTAAATACTTTTTTTTAAAATTGAATACTCATCTTTTCAGTGAAGGCGCAATTTAGTCACATTCAACTTTTAACAATAAGCAAAGTGAAGTACCGCTACATTATGCTAACAAATGAAAAAGATTTGCCAAAAAAAATCACATCACAAATCTTTGTTCATAAGTACAGTGCCCCGAGCAAAGTGTAGCTGCATGTTCTTTTTGGCCAATTCGATGTTTTTATTTTTTAGTGCTTCAAGAACAGCTCGGTGTTCTTTATCCGTCAACGCGTAGTCATTTTCGGTATGTGTTTTTTTTGTCAGCTGCTGGTGGAATAAAGGGATATGACTGCTCAGATAGGTTTGAAGCAGTTTGGTATTTCCAGAACATTCCATCAATGTCTCATGAAATTTTAAATCAGCTTCGTTGGCTCCAGCAAAAAAACCTTGCTCTACCATTGAAGTGAACGATTCACAAATTTTTTCCAGCTTTGCAATCTGATCTTTGGTAATTTTCTCGTATGCCAAATTCAGAGCTCCTAACTCAAGAATTTCGCGAAGTTCTCTAATCTGAGCAAAATCTTCGCGGGTTACAGAGGTAACAAAATAACCACCCTTTGGTCCTAATAGAACCAACCCTTCTCCTAATAATCTGGTTAAGGCCTCTCGAATGGACATTCTACTTACGCTAAGTTTCTTGGCCCAGAAATCCTCCTTTAGCCGCGTATCTGGTAAGACTTGAATGGTGAGGATTTTTCTTCGTAACTCCGTGTAGGCTTTTAGAGCCATTGACTCACTTTTCATAGATTTATTTCGAACCTAAAATTCTTTTATTGTAAACAAATTGTTAGTCTAATTGTAGTTAAATTTAGTTTAATATAAACGTCAAACAAAATTCTTGAAGTATTCCAGTGAGAAGCAATCGAAGAGATTACACTATGTACCAAGTGTGGCTAAAAATTTTGAAGCGAAATGGAAGAATTCTTGTTGGTTTTTATTGATAAAAAAAATTCACTGGCAATCCACTTACCTTGACCGTGGATGAAAATACGCTTCCACTCAAAGGATACTTTAAAAGCTGTTGCTGCGAAAGACCTTGTCGGGCAGTAGTGATATATAGTATTTTTAGATCGGATCCGCCAAAACAACATGATGTCACATTCAATGCCGGTAGTTCAATGTGTGCTAACTGTTCACCTGTTTTAGGATTATATCTTCCAACTCGCTGCCCACCCCAGAAGGCAACCCACAACATATCTTCGCTATCGATGCACATTCCGTCAGGAAGTTCTTTAGCTGTTCTACTTTTAACAACTACTTTTTCATTGGAAAGTCCAGGATGATTTAAGTTGAAATCAAAACACTTTACACAGTGTTCTGAAGAATCTATAAAATACATTTTATCTCCTTTCAGTGACCAGCACATACCGTTAGCGATTGTGATGTTTTGCAAAACAGAAGTAATATTTAATTTTGCATCGATACAATACAGCGATCCTTCCATAGACTTGCAATCTATATTCATCGTACCAACCCAGAGCCTTCCTTGCTTGTCACATTTCCCATCATTGCACCTATTCATTGGCAGGTCAGGTTCAAGATCGATTATTTTTTTAATTGTATGGCTGCCTAAACCAAGTTCTGCTATTTCCCCCTGTAACGCTAGAATAAGATTACCATTCTTTGCAGGAACAACAGAGCCAATTCTTTTTTCTGTACTGAGCATCCAATGAACATTAGTGGCGGGATCAAAGTTGTGCAGCTCCATTTTCTCAATATCTACCCAATACAATTTTTGCTGCGGATGCCACATTGGGCTTTCTCCTAGTGTTGAGTCAATTTTAAATGCAAGCTCGGCTTTATAATGCTGCATGGTTGGATCCGCTGTTAAAAAGTATTTTTACCTAGGCCTAAAGTAAAATTTATATTGACTAATTAATAATCACCACGCGGTTTCCATTTCCACGATTGATAGTAAGCAAACCTCCAATCGTAAATGATTTCCATTGATAGCCTTCACTAACATTATCAGTCACCTCTTTTAATGGTTTATCGTTTAATAAAACAGTTATTGGTTTTGTGCGCAAGCGGATAACTTCAATTCCCTTTTTATCAAAGGCGCTGTAGTAGACTCTAACTTTCTCAAGGTCAACATTCCGAACCACAGGCACTAGAAATTTATTGATCATCCCTTCGTAACCTGCTTGTTGAATTATAGATGTTGACGAAAGAATATGATCTTCATCGCTGGGTGCAAGTGAAGGTAGTGCGGCCATGGCTCTTAAGTAATGTCTTACGTAATCACCATATCCATCGGTTAGCCAATTTTCATCTTGTGGATAGCGATTTTTACCATCCACATCTACCATATAGGTTGCCCAATTTAGCTGACGGATAGCATGCTCTACTCTCTTGCTTTCCCCTGTAAGCGAAGCAAAAAGTAATTCATCGGCTGCTTGTCTGGAGGTATGACTATTGCCCGGAGTTTGATAGGCTGTTTGTTCGTTGATTACCGTAATACCATACTTTTTCCATTGATCATTACCCAGTGTTGTATATACCCACTCATTAATTTTCTGTACATCTGATTTCCAGTTTGGAAAATAAATCTGATGATTCATTATAAACCTTGCCCATGTCATGGCATTAATTTGGGTATCGCTCCATCCGGGAATATCTTCGAAGAAAGGTCCCCATTTGTTGGTTTGCATCGGATATTGTTTCATCCATTTCAATAAAGTATCAAAGCTCTTTTGATAGACTTCAACATTTCCTTGTTTCAGTTCAATAAGTTCAAGAAACAACTCCATGGTGCCTGACCAGTTTGCAGTATAACTGCTAAGGCCTGCGTCACTCTTATTGCCTGAATTATTTTTTAACTTTCCAACTTCCCCTGTGTTGGCATTTACCTTAAAGGGAAGAGGTGAGTTGTTTTCGTCTCCTGTAATTACCTGCATCGCAAGTGTATTCGCAATG
>JANODK010000285.1:0-16089 GCA_031412655.1 Chryseolinea sp. | reverse complement strand
GATTGATATGATTCAATTTCTTGTTTTAATTTATTCAAGTCTCTATTAAAAATGGTTTTCAATACATCTATCAGCATACTATTTTTTTTGATTTATATCTTATACTTTTCTCTTCATCAACCAATCGGTTTGTGAATCGGTTCCTAACATAAAAACATGTGAGCCAAATTTTTCGAAGCCCCACTTTTGATAAAATGCATAGGCTCGTGGATTATGTTCCCACACGCCCAGCCAGATTATTTCATAGTTATGCTCTTTTGCATAATCAAGCGAAGTTTGCATCAACACCTTACCAACCTGCTTACCCACATATTCCTGAATGCAATACAGTCTTTCAATCTCTAATGCATTCGCGCCAAGAAATTCTTCAGGCTCATATCCTACTCGAAGTTTTAAGTAGGCCATTGCTTTATTGCCATCAAAAAATAAATAGAAGACTGTTCCCTTTTCGTGAAACTCTTTCTCCAACTGTTTATAAGTAAGATTCTTGTCAATGTAGAGTTTCATGTCCTCCTCCGTGTTCGCCTTCTCCAGCAAATCGCGAAAACTTTGAATGGCTACTTCTCGCAAAATGTGAAGATCCATTTCAGTCACTACACGAACTATTACTCCCCTATTCTCCGGAGAGGGATTGGGGGTGAGGCTTAATTCCATTTTAATATCACTGCGTTTATAAATTGCGTCAACCGGAACTTCGATGAAGCCGATCTTTCTATACAAGGCAATTGCCGTTTCTAATTTTCTGTTGGAGTACAATATGATTTTAAGTGCTCCTAGTTTTTTTGCTTTCTCAATCGCAGCGTATGCAAGTGCCTTCCCTATTTTTAGTCCTTGGAATTTATCATCCACTGCCATCTTGGTGAATTCATAAACTCCTGGCGCTGCATATTTCAACGCAACAGTACCCGCAATTTCGTTAGCATAACTGGCCATGATGATTGAACCACCATGTCCAATGATATGAACTTCCGGATGTTGCAATACATCGAAGTCGATCGGCTCCATCCAAAAATATTTCTCAATCCAATGGCGGTTTAATCTCTCAAACCATGGTTGATGTTCTGGTTGGTACGCAAGTATTTCGATATCGTTTTTTTGCTCGCTCATGAAATATTATTCATTCGTTAAAATCCCCATGGATTAGAAGGAATGTTATTGGTTTTTGTTTTCAGAAAATTACCATCCACAATGAGAAGCTTCACACCTTCCTTTGAATGTGACCGATGTTCGCTTACATTATCCGAAACCTGGTAGCTCATTCCTTTTGAAATCGTAAACGTTCTTCCATCCGATAACTCCGACATCATTTTGCCTTCAATGCAGTAAACAATATGCCCTACTTTACACCAATGATCTGCTTTGTATCCTTTGGAATATTCTACTAAGCGGATGCGAAGACCTTCATATTGTAATGTTCGCCAATACGCCATTCCATATTCACCAGAATGTTGTGTCGAAGGAATGGAATCCCAATCGGTAGTGTTGAATAAAATTGAACTCATCATACTACTTAGTGAATTGAGTTTTCCACGCACTTCGAAGTTGAGCACCTCTATTCACAATATAAATTCCAGCGACTGTGATGAAGATTGCTAAAATAATTTTTGAATTCAGTTTTTCATCCAGCACAATTGAACCCAATATGACCGCGACAATAGGATTAACATAGGCATACAATGAAACAATTGTCATTGGTAATTTTCGAAGGGTGTATGAGTAGCATGCATACGCAATGATGGAACCGAAGATGATTAAATAAATCAATGAGTAAACAGCTTCGGAAGACCAATTCACTGCCGTGAGATCATCAAACAAAAATATGCCTGGTATTAACCATAGTCCACCAAAAAACATTTGCAGTCCGGCATTCAGGAATGGATTGCCTTCACCACTTCTCTTTTTCATCCACACACTTCCACCTGCCCAGCTTACTACAGCTAAAAAGATTAATGCAATTCCAATTTGATATTCAAGCTTGGCAAAATCACTAAGGTGTTCACTGAAAATCATGATGATACCAATCAATCCCACCATTACCCCTACTACAATTGGAATCGTTGGTTTCTCATCGCGATTGACTGCAAGGTTTATTAAGATCACCATCATTGGCATGAGCGAACAAATAATAGCCGCAACCCCACTGGGTACATATACTTCTGCCCAGGCAACTAAACCATTTCCCATCGAGATCATAAAAAATCCTGCTATGGCCTGACGGAAAATATATTCACGCGATGGCAATTGAACTTTAGCAAAGAACACCATGAAGCCCGCAAGTACAAGTCCCGCAGTTAATTGTCGAATAGCGACAAAAAGAAACGGAGGAAAATGAAGCACAGCAATGCGCAAAGCCAGATAGGTTGTTCCCCAGATCAGGCAGATGGCGGCAAGCGAAAGGTAGGCTGGGAGTAGTTCTTTTTTCAATACCGTTGGTGTTTACAATGCTTTTATAACAAAAAGTTTTTTGCTGCAATTTTCACGCTTCAGGCCCAAGCTTGAAGCCTGAAGAGTGAGGCTTGCAGCATCGAATAACAATCCTTCAAAACTTCTCATTAATACGTTAAGAAAACAGTTTCAGTTTTGTTAATTTTGACCAGATCAGTTTACAATAGTTCCAAGTTCCAGGTTCAAAGTTCTGGGTTTCAGGTTACCTGACTTCGAACACGAGGCTTTAAACTTTGAACGTTGAACATGGAACCTTGAACATTAATTCTATGGAAACACTAGTCGCAAAGCCCGACCACAAATACGCTGAAGTAGCTGAGCGTATTGAAGTGCTTATTGATAATCGTGTGATGAAGGTAGGCGATAAACTTTTATCAGTGCGTGCATTAAGCAAAGAGCAGGGTATTAGTTTGAGTACTGCATTTCAAGCGTACTACTTATTAGAAAGCAAAGGATTAATTGAAGCGCGACCACAATCGGGTTACTATGTAAAATATTCTCCTGAACATATTCTTGATCTTCCGAATGTGAGTGAACCGGTGGATGATGCTGTGCCAGTAAGTGTTGATGACATGATCAACAGTGTGTACGTTGATTTGAATACCGATAAGCTTTTGAATTTTTCAATGGCTGCACCTTCGATAGACTTATTGCCAATGGCGAAGTTGAACAAAGCAATCATGCACGCCATTCGAGAATCGAAAACAAGTTGTTTGAACTACGAACACATACAAGGTAATGTAGCCCTGCGAAAACAAATTGCAAGACAAGCTTTTAACTGGGGGGGTACACCAAGTGAAAATGATATAGTTGTTACAGCGGGGGCCGTAGAGGCATTATCGCTTTGCCTGAAAGCCATTACAAAACCGGGTGATGCTGTCGCGATTGAGAGTCCAACATACTTTGCTATTTTTCAAGTGATGGAAAGTCATGGATTAAAGGTTGTTGAAATTCCGACTGATCCCATTACGGGTATTGATTTAGAATATCTGGAGCAAGCCATTCCACGATTTGATATCAAGGCCTGTTTGTTCGTGAGCAACTTCAACAATCCATTAGGTAGTTGCATTCCTGACGATCGGAAAAAACAATTGGTGGAGTTGTTGGCTAAAAAAGAAATTCCACTCATCGAAGATGACATTTACGGTGAATTGTATTTTGGAAAGACACGCCCGAAGACGTGTAAGTCGTTTGACAAAAAAGGATTGGTGTTGTATTGCGCTTCGTTTTCAAAATCACTTGCACCAGGATATCGCATTGGTTGGACCATTCCCGGAAGGTTTAAAGAAAAAGTAATTCGATTGAAACGGATGCATACCGTTTCAACTAATACATTGGCTCAAGCTGCAGTGGCAAATTTTTTAAGTAACGGACGATTTGAATTGCATCTTCGTCATTTGAGAAAAGTATTGCACACACAATCGCTTCGGTATATTCAATTGATCTCCGAACATTTTCCAGCGGACACTCGCATCACACGTCCGCAAGGAGGATTCGTATTGTGGATTGAGATGAATAAAAAAGTGAATGCTTACAAACTTCACAAGCGCGCACTCAAACATAATATTGGCATTGCACCTGGTCAAATCTTTTCATCCCAAGGTAAATTCGAAAATTGTTTTCGCATCAGCTACGGTGAACCCATGAATCCACGTATTGAAGATGGAATTATTAAGCTGGGGAATTTGATTGAGGACATGATGTAAACAAAGAAGCCCATTGAAAATTCAATGGGCCTCACTCATACCAACTCCACCAAATGAATTACATTGGCAATACAACCGCATCAATAACGTGAATCACACCATTTGATTGGTTCACATCGAAGATTGTAATTTTAGAGGTATTTCCTTTTGCATCGGTGAGGATTACATCCTTGCCATTCATGCTGGCGGTAAGAATACCTCCCTGCACGGTTTTCAATTCTGCCTTTCCATTACCTGCTTTAATTGCTTTCGCTACATCAGCAGCGCTGAACTTACCTGCCACAACATGATAAGTTAATACTGCCGCTAAGGTTGCCTTGTTCTCTGGCTTTAAAAGAGTCTCAACTGTGCCAGCAGGCAATTTATCAAAAGCTGCATTGGTTGGAGCAAAAACGGTAAAAGGACCTTTACTCTGCAAAGTTTCTACAAGACCTGCTGCTTTTACTGCTGCTACAAGTGTTGTGTGATCTTTCGAGTTCACTGCATTTTCAATAATGTTTTTTGTAGGATACATGGCTGCACCACCTACCATCACCGACTGTGCAAAAGTTGCAAACGTCAATGCAAGACCGAATACTGAGAGGATTACTTTTTTCATAAAATTAAAGTGTGTTTAGTTGTTTGATATTTAAAACACCACATACGATGTATTGTTGGGGACCGGATTTGTGCACAGCAAAAGAATTTTAACCTTCTTCGGATAAACTGCAGGATACACTCGTGAACGGTTAGATAAGGCGTTTAAGCGGGTAAAAGATTTATAAATTATTTATCGCGATGGGTGATTGAGCCAATACAAAAGGGATTCAGTTTAAAAAGAATATGAACGATGATCAAATTGTCTCTGATCTAAAGAAGCGAAATAATGCAGCCTATAATCTGCTTTATTCATTTTATTATCCTACCATTGAACGATTTGTGAAACGAAATAGTGGTACATCAGACGATGCCAAGGATGTTTTTCAGGAGACAATTATTGTGTTGTTGGATAAGCTACCGAAAGAAGACTTCGTTTTTACCTCCTCTATTAAGACCTACATTTTTGCTGTTGCTTCCAACATTTGGCCGAAACGCCTGCGCGATGCAAAGAGGTTAACCAAACTGGAAGATGATTTTGATCTGGAAGACCTTAGCTTTTCGACTTGGGAACAAAAAGAAGAAAGTAAAGTAAAACATAATCTTGTGCAACGAATGCTAAACAAAGTGACAAGGCATTGTTATCATTTTCTTGCTAAAACATTTTTGAGTGGTGCCACGCGTGAAAAGCTCGTTGAAGAAATGGGCTATCGAAATCCACACACCTTCGACAATCAAAAATACAAGTGCCTGGAGCAGGCGCGTAAAAAGAATTAATCTTTGCGGGTGATTGAATCTACTACGGTGGTATTCAATCTAAAAAGCAAAATGAAATTAACCATCAATCAACAAGCTCCGGATTTCAGCACAACCGATGTTGCCGGCAATGCTATTCAACTCAAAAAATTTAAAGGACAAAAAGTATATCTGGCATTTGAACGCAATGCAGGATGTCCGGTATATAATCTTCGTACTCATGATTTGTTGAAGCAAGCTGATTCTTTTTCAAAGAAGAACATTAAGGTGATGATGGTGTATGAATCAACACCTGAAAAAATGAAAGAATATCTGGGTGATGAAACATATCCTTTCCACTTTATTGCTGATCCCGATAATACTTTATATAAAAAGTATTTCGTAGAGCAATCGATAGGCAAATTCACCAAGAGCTTATTCAACGGCCTCATAACAAAAGCCACGCAAGGGAAGAAGCTATTCAAAAAAAGTATTTCACAAGATGGTCACACTACTACCATTCCAAGTGAATTCATTATTGATGAAAATGGAAAGCTGAGCAAAATACATTATGGACGATTTGTGGGCGATCATTTACCTATTCAGGAATTGAACTGAGTTTCAAAGATTTTAGCATCCCGCCCTTGGCGGGATGCTATCACTTTAGAAATCAAAAAGCTTTGCTATCATTCTTCAGCATCCGGAATTTCTCGCCACAGCGTACAATACATTTCCGGAAACATATATCTTAAATACTTTTCTATTGTCAGGAGAAAGCGTTGACCGTTTGTCAATGGCTTTTAAACTGGTAGGAACAATACTCCACGTTTTACCATAAGTCTTAATTGCGATTTCAACACCAGGATGAACCATCTTCCATGTCTTACCCATGTCGGATGATCGGAATATTCCATCCGGGTGACCGCATATCAAATAATTGCCGATTTGTTTGATAGATGTAATTGACAATGAAGGCTGAAGTCCTTCATCAATGGCATTCCAGGTCTTTCCACTATCCCATGAAATGCGTATTCTTCTGGATTGACTGAATTCGTTGTAGGATATAGCAGCAAACCCACCATCAATACGTTCAACAGCGATGCCCACGCCACCCTCGCTGATTACCCATTGCCAGTTTTCGCCATTATCTGTCGAACGCATGATGCCCTTTGTACCTGTCGCGAGGAGAACACCTTTTGACTCCACCATATCGCCCCCGCCTTGATTTAGTATTTTTTTCCAGTTTTTTCCTTTGTCGATAGATTTGTAAAGAGCGTGGTCGTAACTGATGAATATTGTCCCATCCGATGTTTCAAAAATAGATCGCATCGAATGAGTTGAAGGCCATGACTCCGGAACGATTGAAAGCGATCGAAGTGGCGGCCAGGCGGACGCACTTTTACTTTTTAGATCAGAAGAATTCTCTTTTTCCCAAACAGGAGTTTTAAGATTATTCTTGCTGCGATACATTTCATCTTTTACACGTAAATAAACCTCTGACTTTCCTGCAAAAAAATCTTCTGGCTGTTCATTTCCCGGCAAACTATAACTGATGTCTTGCCATGTTTGTCCGCCATCTGTTGATCGTAAAATGATATTGGTTGCTCCCGGCTCAACATTATTTGTTGTGGTCGGATTGGCAGAAATCGATTTTACTCTCTGTTCATGGCTAGTGTTGATGTATACCCTATCTTGCCTTGCCTCTTTTGCCAGCTCTGAATTATGTGCTTCATCAAATAAATACGAACTGGAAAAATCCAGGGCAAATGTCCGCGATCCAATGATTACCGTTAGTAGCATCAATAGGATGTACCTGCCTACCAGCCAGGCAGGCGATTTTTTCAAATGTTTCATAAAAGAAGTTACTTTGGTTTTGTGTAACCAAACGTACGCACCGAAGGCATGGGCAAGTGTAAACCGTTTGTAAAAAAAATGTAAATGAATGTAAATTCTTTCAACAGCTTCTTCAGACGCCCCGGACTTAAACTTTTGGCTGCAACCGTAGTCTCTTTTTGCATTATTTTCTTTTTGACCGCTTTCGTTACGAACAGGTCGGAAGGCGAATTAATTTCCAAACGAGTGAATATAGCGGTGCGTGCCATCGGGCATGATTTGCTTCTTCGGGCCGGTGACTCAACTTCGGTTGTTCGTCCTGTCATCGAAAAACCCAATCATGTGTTTCTGCTCCAATTTGAAAACGAATTGGCATTTCAACCCGACACATTAGTTGCCATTGCTCAGCGAATTCTTGCCAAAACAGGATTATCCAGATATACCGTTACAGTTCATGAATGTCAAAGTCCAGTGATTGTTTATGGATTTGAAATTAATCCTCCAGTCAACAACATTATTGCTTGTCGCGGCAGAATTCAACCGAAAGCGTGCTACACGATTGAAATTTCTTTTGCTGATTTTCCTGACCCGATTGTTTTAAATGCAAAACTCGCTGTAACGATCAGCAGTATCTTATCGGTATTGGCCGTTGTATTGATCAGCAGGAGTCTTGGGTCTAAAAAATCAAAGCCACTCGTGGAGCAGAGCGATTCTATTCAAAATGAAAGTAATGCCATTCTTACAATCGGAAAATTTGTATTCGACACCACTCATCAGAGTTTGAGAACGGGCGAAGAAACCATTTCATTGACCGATAAGGAATGCAGGATATTGATGTTACTCAATCGAAATATGGGGCGGCTCACCTTACGCGAAGAACTCATTCAGGAAGTATGGACCGATGAAGGTGTGATTACCGGTCGCAGCCTGGATATGTTCATATCCAAGCTTCGAAAAAAATTAAGCGCTGATCCTGATCTTCGCATAACCAATATCCATGGCAAGGGTTACAGGCTCGAGATTGTAAATGACTTTATTGCATAGTGATTTAACTTTTGTTGAACGAATTTTTTGTTCAATCCTACTGGCGTCCCGCTGACAATGCATAATCTCAACTCTATTGTTTTGGTTTTTTCTTCTTCGGGATCTTTCCTATACGCGGATCATGCTTTAAAATCAATTCGCATGCAAGCAGAGCAGACTCTTCGAAATCATCAGCATCTGCTGGCAAGATTTGCCAATTACTAGAAGGCCCGCCAAATACTTTGATCGATCTCATATTTGGAAATAGCTTTTGAAGACTTGTATGATGCTCCGCTTCTGTAGCGATCCAAACACCATTGTCTTCTGTGTGCTCTGTTTTGTTCCGAAGTGTTAGTAGAATTTTATCACCCAGGTAAATCGAATGGCAGCCGAAGAATGCTTTTACTGTGAAATCAATACGAGTTAAGTTCGCCAGTACAAATTCGAATGGGATATTCTTTTTGGTGGATAATTTCATTAGTATTTATATTGAGAAGTGGTGTGTTATAATTTATCTCCAAAACTCAAATCGCCTGCATCACCCAAACCTGGAATAATATAAAATTGATGATTGAGTTTCTCATCAATCGCGCACGTCCAAAGTGTGAACGGTATTTTTACATTCTCCTCAATGTATTTTATCCCTTCGGGTGCAGAGACCATCACAGCCAAATGAATATGAGAAGGAGTGCCATGTTTCAATAAAGCATGAATCGTTCGAATAATAGAATGCCCCGTTGCTAACATGGGATCAATCAATATCACTTCTTTACCTTCCAATGATGGAGCCGCAAGATATTCCAGATTTATTTTAATCTCTTCCTTACCCTCCTTGCGATATGCACCCACAAAACCACAATCTGATTTATCAAAAAAATTAATAAAGCCTTGAAAATAAACGAGGCCCGCGCGTAAAATAGTAATGAGTACGGGTTGCGTTTTCAGTACAACGGTGTTGAACTTTCCCATTGGAGTTTCAATAGATTCTTTACGATACTCCAGTTTCTTTGAGATCTCATACGCCATAATCTCCCCTAACCTTTCCATATTTTTACGAAAGCGCATTCTGTCTTGCTGAATATTCTTATCTCGAAGTTCCAATAAGAATTGATGGGCAATCGAATTTTGGTCCGTGAGGTTGTGAGTCATTGTTGATACTTATTTTGTTGACCGCTTTGAAAGATAAATATTTCTACCGACAAGAGATGTAAATTTATACCTTGGTATTGGCACAACTTTTAAAATAGTAAAATCAAATCGATTTCAATCTTGAAAGAATCCATTCCAATCAAAACTTACGGCCTCTTATCTCTTCCTGTAATAATAGGTGCATTAGGTTTCTTTGTCGACATCTATGACTTATTACTTTTCAGCATTGTGCGCAGGTCGAGCTTTCATGATCTGGGTGTTGCAGAAGATGCCATGAAAACTGTTGGCGAACGTATTGTCAGTTGGCAAATGATTGGGCTTACCATCGGTGGTATTGCCTGGGGAATACTCGGTGATAAGAAAGGAAGAAAGAGTGTGTTGTTTGGATCCATACTTCTTTACTCACTCGCTACGATTGCCAACGGTTTTGTTACAAATATTGAACAATACACCTGGCTTCGTTTTATTGCAGGCCTTGGGTTGGCTGGTGAATTGGGCGCAAGCATTACCTTAACGAGCGAGTTATTACCAAAAGAAAAACGCGGACTTGCTGCAGCGATCATCGCCACCAGTGGAGTGATGGGCACAATCACAGCTTACTATGTTCACATGCTGAGTGGTGAAGACTGGCGCCTATGTTATTATATCGGAGGTGGTATGGGCATTTGTCTTTTGTTTCTTCGCGTAAGCGTGTTAGAGAGCAAGATGTATGACAAGACAAAAGAAGTAAATGTGCCGATGGGAAATTTTATGATGATCCTAAATAATGGTGAGCGATTTTTTCGATACTTCCGTTGCATTCTCATTGGTCTCCCGGTGTGGTACATCATTGGTGTACTAATCTCCTTTTCCGATGAGTTCGCAAAACAATTTGGCATAGAAGGATTTGATCAGCCCAAGGCGCTGATGTTACAATACACGGCACTTGTGTTTGGCGATATGGGAGCAGGCTTTCTGAGCAACTATATTAAAAGCCGTAAGAAAACATTGATTATCTATTATTGCATCACCGCCATTTTCATGATATTGTTTTTTGTACTCCGCGGTGGGGGCAATGCGTTCAACATGTATTTGCTTTGTATGGGACTCGGATTTGGTTCAGGCATCTCAGTAATTTACATCACCATGAGTGCTGAACAATTTGGAACCAACCTTCGGGCAACAGCTGCCATCTCTATCCCTAATCTTGTTCGCGGATTTCTTCCCTTGATCTTGTTGCTTTTTCAAGCGCTTCGCCATCCAACCGTTTTCAATGATTATGTTACAGCCGCCTGGGTTACCGGTGCGCTCATTATGGTGATTGGATTTATTTCTGTGCTCTGCACGAATGAATCGTATGGAAAAGATTTGGATTTTGTGGAGCGATGATATTTTTATTGCTCATTTTTGTTTTGAATGATTGGCTTTAATATTCTGCTCCGCAAGATTGATTGTTTTGCTAACTCTTTTTTCTCTCGTCTCTGGCCGTTTAGCATTTAATATCCATTCTAAAATTCCTCTTTTTGAGGATCGTGAGAACGACTCCCAGTTTTTCTTTGCAATTGCATTTTTGTCAAACAATAACTTAAGATCTTTTGGGATGCTAATTTTATCAACTAAATCTAATGCAGTCCATGTTCCGGTTTTTTTTGCAACCTCTACCATTTCGATTCCCTCACTCGTCATCAATCCTTGTTTAAGTAATTTTTCTACCTTGAGCTTATTGACTTTGCTCCAATTACTTTTCGGATTACGCTTGGCGAAAAACTGATAATAGCTTTCATCATCGCGTTTGTTTGGCTTGCTATCTATCCAACCGAAACAAAGAGCCTCATCTACGGCTTCCGGATAATACACACTCGCTGTATTTGATGCTTTTTTGTAAATAATAAGCCAAACCGATTTTTCTTTTTTATGGTTTTTCATTAACCACTTTCTCCAATAGTCTCTGGATTTTGCATGAAAGGTTTTTACTCCGTCCTTTATTTCCATATCACTATTTGCTATTTACACCCTGCTTAAATGAAAAGGTGTAACGTGTGTACAAGTAGACAAAGGACTGTCCTTGCAGTTTTACGCATATTAAAACCATTTCACTTTTTTATTTAAATGCATTTTTAATGAAGGGAAGAGTCTGCTCAGATTCAAATTATATTGCCAATTTCCTCATTGAATGCAGCCTTAGGATGGGATTTAATTTTAAAGAAATCGGTAACTATACTTTTTATGTTATGGTCTACCCAACCGAATGAAGGCACCGAGCCGAAAATCCAATAACTCAATTGAGCTTGAATACACATTGCCAACATGGTGCTCATGTGTAACTTGTGTTTGCGTATTGATAAACTTGACATACACATCAGATGTATGCGCTACATGACTATGCGTGGGAGCATCTACATTCATGTAGTTAACCTTTCCGCCTGCGGAATAATTTGCCGATATATTTAATGAAAGTAATCCGGGACTTTTCTTAGGGAGCAAATCCACACGCAATCCTGCTCCCGCAGAAAAAATGATGGAACCGTCTTTGTTCAATACATCAGCATCAACCGGTTCGCAATTATCCATATCATCCGGATCATAAACACTCAGCTTAGTATGGAAAAAAGAATATCCCATTTTTGCCGTAATAAACGGCTGGATTTTCCCCATACCTAAAAAATAACGTCCGGCCAGCATTACATTGTAAAAATTGTTGTTGACAATAATGTCCATCGGTGCAGTGCTGCCGTCATCTAAGGTATAGGTCTGTCGCGATTTATCATGGCCGTACCCGTTAAAGCTCGTTTCAAAGCCGAAGGAATAACGCTTCTCTTTGGGTGTAAGGTAAAAATCTATAGTAAGACCATTGGCATTCTTAATGTTATCCTGCATGGTGCCGCGGGGAGCCGAGAAAATATAACTCGTTCCTATTTCAGGAATGAGACCTTGGCCTTTCGAAACCAAACTGAATACTACAAAAGCGATTGTAAAAATGTATCTCATAACATAAGCTTTATTGTGCTTATGAAATTTAGTAAAAATTCTAGATTTAGGAAAATGGAATTTTTATTCGGGTGAAAGTGTAGGTCTCGTACAAAACTGCTGCAAGAAGAATGTCAGCAAGGCTGATGCCTGATCAACTTATGTTATTGGGTTTTTTTATGATTAAAGAATTCTCATTTTTACCCAATACTAAAATGATCACACTAAAATCTGCAATGAATACGATTGAAATTGAAAAATTAAAAAAACTTGACCAGTTAACCGAAGGGGATTATGAAGCTTTCCTATACGATTGTGACGGAACCTTAGCCGATAACATGTTGTCACATAAACTTGCTTACCAGGAAGTAGCAGCAAATTATGGGATTGATCTCGATACCAATATTATTCACGAAACAGCCGGATGGCCAACGGTATTGGTTGCTAAAGAAATAAGTAAACGCTATAACGTTGTCTTACCAGAATCATTCTCAGCAGAAAAATCAGCCATCTTCATTAAGAAGTACGTTGCTCAAACCAAACCGGTGCATTTTGTTTGTGAACATTTAAAGAAAAATAATGGCCGTATAAAAATTGGAGTAGTTACAGGTAGTACCCGCGCTACGGTTTCTCAAACATTGTATGTTTTAGGTATTATCGATCTGATTGACGTCATCGTATGCGCGGGCGAAACACTAAAAGGTAAACCATACCCCGATCCATTTCTAAAAGCCGCGCAAGATCTTGGCGTAGCTCCTTCAAAGTGTATGGTGTTTGAAGACGGAATTCCTGGTGTGCAAGCTGCCGAAGCGGCAGGGATGAAGTGGATTAGGGTTGATGAGATTATTTAAGTTTTACGCTTGTGAAGTAAAATCCTGAAACACGATTTATTTACTATAGAGATCGAGACGAGCTAGGGATATCATTGCTTTGCTTGGCAACAAAATAATATGTGAAATCAGCGGATGCTGAATTTATTTACGCACAAGCGGACGCTTGCGAGAGGTAGTTATCCGATCGCTTCGATTACGGTTGTATTCCTGCTGGTGTGAATGATCTCTAAAATCCTTACTTCTTTTCCGTTTATTCTATAAATAATCTTGTAGCTCCATTTAGTAATGGATCGGTACTCATTTTCTTTATACTCCAGATAGCGCTCTATAGAAAATCGTTCCGGCATCTGTTCAAGACTGGCTGTCAGTTTTAAAAGTTCTGTCTTTACTTTCTTTGCTGCCGTTGGAGATTCTTCTTTGATGAACAGGGTTATCGCTTTTAACGATTCTTTGGCTTTGTTATCCCAAATTACACGATACAACTTCATTACCAATTCTCTGATTCTTTTTCTAAATCTTCCTGTGTAACGTATTCACCATTGTCCATTCTTTTTTCCGCCTCTTCTATTCGCTTCACTAATTGTTTTCGGGTAATGGGATCACCATTAATTTCATAACCCACTACAGGGTTATTTTTTTGTTTTAACAATTGTTTGATCTGTTCAATGATGTGGATGTCTTGTATCCTCGTCAGTTCCTCAATCAGGTGTAATTTCTCTGCCTGGATGTCCATATCTTTTAAAAATTGTTTTTTAAAGATAACGATTTCGTTGTGTTTTTGATTTCTCCCAGGGTATGATATTTATTGATCTCATAAAAAAGCCTCTCTAAAATTTAGAGAGGCTTTTTACTCATTTTAAAAATCAATTACTTCTTCCCGTTGCGTAAATAGCTGTGGGCTTTTCCATAACCAAAATATACTACCAAACCAAAGGCCATCCAGCCAAAGGCAATCTTCAATGTGTTCGCATCAAGTGCTGCAATCAATAGACCGCATATTACCATACCTAATATAGGAATGAGCGGAACTAACGGTGTAGTGAATGAGCGTTTTACATCTGGATTCTTCACACGCATTACCCACACTCCCGCACACACAAACACAAATGCGAAGAGTGTTCCAAAGCTGGTTAAGTCACCGGCTACATCGCCTGGTACGAACGCTGCAAATAAGCCAACAAAAACAAACAGAATCATATTTGATTTGTAAGGCGTGCGGAATTTAGGATGTAATTCAGAAAATACTTTCGGCACCAAACCATCATTCGACATCGAATAAAATACGCGGGATTGTCCCATCAACATCACCAAAATAACCGAAGAGAACCCGGCAAGAATAGCAACGGTAACAGCAGTGGATAACCAGGAGTAGCCATGCATATACGTAGTAATCACATACGCTACCGAGGCTTCACTTCCCTTTGCTGGATCAACAAAATCCGACCAGGGGGCGACTCCGGTTAATACGTGACCGAACAGAACATACAAGATTGTACAGATTGCAAGTGATCCCAATATACCGATCGGCATATCGCGTTTCGGATTTTTAGCTTCCTGCGCAGCAGTGGATACGGCATCAAAACCGATGAACGCAAAGAATACAATCGCTGCACCACCTAATACACCTCCCCAACCGTGTCTGTTCCAGGCAGAATAATCATTTATCACTTGTCCGGCTTTATCAATTACGGGAGGAGTGTTTTCCGGAATTAAATAAGGAGTATGATTTGCTCCATCAATGAATTGCCATCCGATGAAGATGAATAATAAAACGATCGCTACTTTTATAAATACGATAATCGTATTCAGAATGGCCGACTCCTGAGTTCCTTTGATAAGAACCAGGGTCAGTATGATCAAAATGCCAAGGGCTGGCAAATTCATAATTCCCTGAACTCCGGAAGCTGATACTTCAAAAGGAGAGTGGCACCATTCATACGGTATACTCCCGCCCGTTAATTTGCTGAGGTATTCGCTCCAGCCAATGGATACTGTGGCTGCCGCCAATGCATATTCCAATACAAGTGCCCATCCAATAATCCAGGCAATAAATTCTCCCATGGTGGCATAAGCATAAGTGTACGCACTACCGGCAATGGGTATCATCGAAGCAAACTCAGCATAACACAATCCAGCGAAAGCGCAGCCAATGGCTGCAACGATAAAGGAAATGGTCACTGCCGGACCTGCTGCCTGACCTGCTGCTGCTGCGGTTCGCACAAATAGACCGGCACCGATAATAGCACCTATTCCCAGGGCCATTAAATTTCCAGCACCCAATGTTCTCTTCAATCCCGTGTCGGAATCCGGAGCCTGCACCATGAGCTGGGCAAGTGACTTCTTAATAAATAAACTCATCGTATTCTTTTAATTAGGTTAGGTTAAAGATAATCGCCTAAAAGTAAGAAGAATAATGAATTAGGCGAACGGTAATTAGCTTGTTTGTCCTGAGGACGTGCCGCCCACATAAAAAGTTAGGCTATTTTCTGAAATAGCACGCGTCATTGCGAGGAAGTGTCCAGCGTTTCGCGGGACGTACTGACGAAGCAATGCCCATGCTATGAAATGCGCACGTTGTAGTCAGGGGATTGCTTCGTCAGCGTTTTCATGCTAAGGCATGAAAGCTTTCTCGCAATGACGTAAGCTTAGGAGTTATTCGATTTTATTTGGTATTACATTACTGCTATCAGCTTCTCTTTACGCTTAACTAATTTCCCGAAAGGCAAAAGTTTCATTCCTTGTTCACGGGCAAACTTTTCGAATTCACTCGTCTTGCTGTCATCAACCGCTATTAATAATCCTCCGCTGGTTTGAGGGTCGGCCAGAATTGCTTTTTGATCATC
>JANODK010000284.1:0-3053 GCA_031412655.1 Chryseolinea sp. | reverse complement strand
ATGAAAGAAAAAAATGATGAGCTGGAAAAGAAGACCGAAGAATTAGAACAATCATATAACAGCGTTTCGGTTTTAAGCCAGATTGGACGAGAAATCACTTCCACACTTAATCTGGATACCATTTTAAATACGGTATACAACTAACGGTGTACAACTATGTTATCAAAACACTAGCTTTGCTCCCCTAATCACCACTTAACGTACGACAATTGATGAATCGGATTTTAATTCTGGGTGCGGGACGTTCTTCTTCTTCCCTCATTTCATATCTTCTCGAAAAGGCACATTTATTTGATGCACACATTACCATTGGCGATTTTTCTGAAGAGGTTGCCCGTGCGAAGGTTGGGAAAGCAACGGGCGGCACTGCAATACAATTTGATATTCAGAATACATCCGCCAGTCGGGAGGCTATTGCGAAATCGGATGTAGTAATTTCTTTGATGCCGGCACACCTTCATCCACTTGTGGCGAAGATTTGTCTCGCGGAAAAAAAACATTTGCTCAATGCCAGTTATGTTTCCGATGAAATGAAATCGTTTGATGAGGAGGCGAAAGCAAAAGGATTACTTTTTTTAAATGAATGTGGACTTGATCCGGGTATTGATCACATGAGTGCCATGCAGGTAATTAATCGTATTAAAGAACGAGGAGGATCACTTACATCCTTCGAATCCTTTACGGGTGGACTGATTGCTCCTGAGACCGATCTGGAAAATCCGTGGCGATATAAATTTACATGGAATCCGCGCAACGTGGTGATGGCAGGCCAGGGAACGGCTAAGTTTCTTCAGGATGGAGATTACAAATACATTTCGTACCAGCAACTTTTTCAACGTACTACTCCTGTTACAGTTCCAGGCTTTGGCAACTACGAAGGATATGCCAATCGTGACTCGTTAAAATATTTGGAGACGTATGGTTTACAAAACATTAAGACGATGCAACGCGGAACTTTGCGCAATGAAGGATATTGCAGCGCGTGGAATGTATTGGTGCAATTAGGATGTTGTGATGATACTTACAGTATGGAAGGTGTTGGATCGATGCGTCATGTTGATTTTATTCAATCGTTTCTGGATGAGAACACTGTATCCGTACAAGAAAAACTTTGTTCGCTGTTTAAGCTTACACCAGATGGTGAAGAAATGAAACGCTTACGTTGGAGTGGGTTATTCTCAGATGAGAAAATTGGACTGGAAACAGGATCACCAGCTCAGGTGTTAGAACATATCCTTAATAAAAAGTGGAAGCTCAATGCGGGCGATAAAGATTTTATCGTGATGTGGCATCGGTTCAAATATGTAGTGAATGGAAAACAAAAAGAGATTCAAGCACATCTTACCACCACAGGCGATGACGAGATCAACACAGCCATGGCAAAAACAGTAGGGCTACCTTTGGCGATCGCTGCCCGATTGTTGGTAGAAGGAAAAATAAAACAAAGAGGTGTTGCTATTCCGGTGACAAAGGAAATGTACGATCCGATACTGGCATCATTGGGAGAAATGGGAGTCAGATTGGTAGAGGAGGAAATTTAGAATAGTGATAGAAGCAAAAGTTAAAGTATAAAAGAGAATGTATCGTATTTTACGATACCTTCTCTTTTATACACTAGTTTTAGAAAAGGCTAAACTTGTTTCTTAACCGATTCAATCCAGCGATTTATTTTTTGTTCTAATACATTAAGCGGAATGCATCCTGAGTCCAATACCTGATTATGGAATTGAGCAATATTGAACTTATCTCCTAATTCTTTTTCCGCCTTAGCGCGTAGCTCACGAATTTTTAGTTGCCCCACCTTATATGATAACGCTTGTCCAGGGATCGCCATATATCTTTCGATTTCAGAAATAATACCTTCTTCTGTTTCTGCCTCATGATCCTTGGAATATTGAATGGCTTGTTCACGCGTCCAACCTTGTGTATGCATGCCGGCATCAACTACTAACCGAATGGCACGGTGCATCTCAGCGCTAAGCATACCAAAGTACTGGTACGGATCATTATAGAGTCCAAGTTCTTTACCAAGTGATTCTGTGTACAACGCCCAACCTTCTGAATAGGCACTATAGCCTAATAGTCTTCTAAACTGAGCTAGCGATGTATTCTCCATTTGAAGTGAAATCTGATAGTGGTGACCCGGTATAGCTTCATGCAAAAACAGATCTTCATCTGAAAGTACATTGTACTTTTTCACATCCGGAATCGGAACATAGAAAACACCCGGTCGTGTGCCGTCTTGTGACCCTGCATTATACTCTGCGCTGGCAGAAGCTTCTCGAAAGGCTTCAGTACGTTTAACCTCGAATGGTGTCTTGGGAGTTTTGTCAAACAGTTTCGCCAGGTTCGGTTTCATCTTTTCATGGATTGCATTAAAGTTTGCAATTACCTGTTCCGGTTTTGCGAAAGGCATCAGTTCTTTACGTGTTCTAAGGTGATTGAAGAATGCTTTCATATCGCCTTTAAAACCAACTTGTTCTTTAACCGATTCCATTTCTTGTGTAATGCGATCAACTTCGCTTTTGCCCAGCGCAAAAATTTCATCTGCTGACTTTGTTGTGGTTGTAAATACCTTGATCAGATAAGCGTAATATTCTTTTCCTTCAGGCAAAGCATCTATACCGGAGCTCGCGCGACAGGCCGGTAAATATTCCTTCACCATAAAATCTTTTAGTTTCTTATGAGTAGGGATAATCTTCGATTGAATAATGTCTTCGTACGCTTTTGTCAATCGAGTTTTATCTTCGGTAGAAAAATCGGCAGGGAAATTTTTCACAGGGCTGTAATACAAATGGTCTTTTACTGGACTATGATCAAAACTGGCGAGCTGCGGAATAACTTTTTCTGCGAGTACTTTTGGAATAACATATTTTTCGGCAATCCCCTTCTTCATATTTACTATGGCGGTGTCACTCCACTCTACATAAGCATTTAGACGCGACAACCAGTCGTCATAATCCTTCACCGTTTTGAAAGGTTGAATGCTACTGCCACTGGCCAACTGACCAATCATTAAATGCATTCCCCAAAATTGGTTGATGGGTGTGAGG
>JANODK010000283.1:0-16587 GCA_031412655.1 Chryseolinea sp. | reverse complement strand
TCCATCTGTTCTTTTAAATACTGCACCATTTTTTTTGATGAGTGTTTAAACCAGGTAGGATCAAATACATTTAGATTATACGTATAGATATGCGCCTTATATCCTTGCTTCAGGGCATGATTGCCCAACATCACGGCTAACGTTCCACCTAACTTGAGTTGTTTTACTTCTTTGATTACTTGCTTCAGCGGAATGGTTTCTCCATAATAATTATAGAGTGCATGCAAACACGTTGGTCCACAGGTAACTTCATCGGGCTGTGCCTGAATATCAAAACCTAAAGAGAGTTCTTTGTGCATGGATAATTTTTGGCCTCACCCAACCCTCTTCGGAGGAGAGGACTCGCGCTCGATTAAAAGGTTCTTATCATTTCTCTTTGCAATATAATCTACATCATCATCACTCCGCTATCTTCAATATTTTTGTAAGCAGCAGATCAAACACCTCTACCAAGATTAAAATGATGATAATGTATTCTAATATGTTACTCTCACGTTGATGGATGATTTCACGAAACACAGAAAGATTGTCTTCAATAATGCGCAGCGTATATTCTACTTCACTAAACCGAACGCGCAAATCAAAATGCTTCATTAAGCCCTGATGAAGTTTGTCCAGGTATTCATCATCCCACACAAGGTCAGGTGCATCGAAGATATAAATGTTTTCGGCAATGTCGTTTTGAGTGTTTAATGCACGACCCAGAAATCGCATCATATTCTTGCGACTGATCTTCAGCTTGCCTGTGCGCTCCAACTGGTCAGCAAAACCTTTCACTTCCGTCAATAAGTTTTCGGTTACTCCGTGATAGTGATCAAGTGCTACCGATTGGGCAAGGCTAAACATCGTGATGCGAATTACTTTTGCATCGACCTTATCAACCGTCAGTTCATCAAACTCAAAAACAATTCCGCTGTTTTCCTGAACGTTGATTTCGTGATCATCCCGCATCCAGTTATTGCTGGGATCGCGTTGAAATGACTGAACGGTTTTAATGGCCCATTTCATTTCATCTTCGGTATAACCCGAAAACACGACCACACCGAAATTGAAAAAGTATTGATACTTCTGTCCGGCAAATTCATAGAATAACTCAGAAGAAGTATCGGCTAAGGGCTTGATGTCGAGAAAAGCTTTGATACCTTTTATATCAAATTGATTGGCAACAAGGAAAGCAGAAAGTTTAACGTTTTGTGACATAGAGTCGCCTTTTACGAAAGATATACATTTAAGGACAACTGTAAAAACCAGCGTCTGATTTCCTCATCCATTTAAAACTCCGATTATGGAAGGAGAATGAAGGTTTATAAAGATGATTATAAATTAATATGCGAACCATTTCGGATTATAAAAATTTCAAAGAACTTGCGCCAACTTTTTTATGTATGAAGACGAAGATAATAGTACTGAGTATCAGCCTTTCACTGCTTGCCCTCACTGGTTTTGGTTGGGGTGCCACAGGCCATCGTGCTACTGGTTTAGTGGCTGAAAAATATCTAAACAAAAAAGCAAAGAAAGAACTTGATCGGATTTTAAAAGGCCAATCGCTTGCAATGGTAAGCACCTGGATGGACGAGATTCGATCTGACTCTACTTATGATTATGCATCCGATTGGCATTGGGTAACGGTGCAAGACGGCCAGACGTATGCTGAAAGTGAGAAGAATCCAAAAGGTGATGTAATCGAAACGATCGAACGCATTATTGCTGAATTAAAATCAAAAAAGCTAAATGCAAAGCAAGAAGAGGAACATATTAAAATGTTGGTTCACTTGATTGGTGATATCCATCAACCGCTTCATGTTGGTGGTGGAAATGATCGCGGTGGAAATGATATAAAGGTAACTTGGTTTCGTACGGATAGTAATCTTCACCGTGTTTGGGATAGCGAAATGATTGATGATACAAAATTAAGCTACACCGAATTAGGCCAATCATTAATTGCACCGGATGCTATTACACTCGCAGCGTGGCAAAAATCTTCTGTGCGCGATTGGGCAAGTGAAAGTATGAGCTATCGCAACCAGGTGTATGATTATGGAAATGGCAAGCTGGGCTATTTATATTCGTACAAATATCTTCACATTGTTCGTCACCGAATTAATCAAGCGGGCATTCGCATGGCAGCAGTATTCAATCAGATTTACGGATAGGTAAGTAGCAAGAAAACAAAAATGCCAGATTATAAGTCTGGCATTTTTGTTTTAATGTCGACAGGATATTATTTTTTTCTTACGTAAATATCACCATTGTAATTCTTTATTGAGATCTCGGCACCGCCTCCGTTCACATCACCGTATTTCCACTCATCGACCACCACTTTATACACTCCTGACTTTGCATCTTTCTTTTGAATAGGACCGCTGCTCTTAATATTAATATCAAAGCCAGTTAAAATTTCACCTTGTTCGGTTTTCATTTTCAATGATGCCTTCAATGTAGAGGGAAAGGTAATGTCAATGTCTCCATTAAAAGTAGAGTATGACATCGGTGCAGCATCCGTTACCTTATCGAATGTTACTTTGATCTCACCATTGTATGACGTAGCCACTACAGAGCCTGAAATATTCAATGCAGTGATGTCACCGTTGTAATTCGTCAATTCGACTTGACCTTGTATGTTGGTAATCATCAAATCGCCATCGTTATATGTGCTTACCTCCAAATCAAAACCAGAGGGCACTTCAATCTCCAAATTTATTTTATGATTCCATGAATCGGATTTCACTTTAACAGCATTTGCATTTTCTGATACTTCAAGATCAATGCCGCCACCTGAAATTCGTTTCAATCCATCTTTTGATTTTGGTTTATCATCTGAACTTCCGTTGACGTCTACTCGAACATCAATACGGTGGTTGTGTTTGTCGTCATTGTCATTGTCGTTTTCATTGTCATTCTCATCTTCATCATCTTCGACAGATTTATACTTTACCAATACATCTTTGCGAGCGGTTCCTTTTACCGTAATAGAACCATAGTTGATGTTCGCTTTTAATTTTCCGCGTTTAGCCGGATCGCTCAGCGGAACTGTAAATTCATTTCCTTGCGCGGATGCGATGGAGGAAGTAATCAGCATTACTCCGAATGTTATGAGTATAATTCCGATTATTAATATTTGCTTTTTCATAATTCCGATTTTAATTTTCTATTGGTCAGTACTTAATTTTTTGTGTTAGTTTTCTTTTAGGTAGACGTTGCCGTTGAAGGTTTCGAAGTCGAGTAAGGCACCACCTTTTCCAATTTTGTAGCGGTTGCCATTCACTTTGTATTTTATGCCATTGCCTTCTTTTTGTTTTTCTACCAGGGCAGGTAATGTTTCAATATGATCGATGTTAGTAAAGAATTCTCCATTGAAACTTTCGAAGCTCAAGCTTGCTGCTAAATCTTTTTTGAAGTAAGCATTGATGTCGCCATTCAAAGTGTAGAAGCGACATGCCTTGTCTGGATTTTGAGTGTAGGTAATATCGACATCTCCATTAATGGTGCTCGCAGAAGATTCACGAACGAGGTTACTGAGTTTGATGCTTCCATTAATGTTGTCCGCATCGACACTACCTTTCATATTCTCCACGACAATATCTCCATCGTTAATTGTGCTCAACTGAAGATGAACAGAAGCCGGTACCTGAAGAGTAAAATTCAAGGTGTAGTCGTAATTTTCTTCGCAATCTCTTTGATTGTGATCGTTCCAGGTGTAACCCCATCTTTTGTCCCGGTCGGAATGACGCTTGTTGCTTACTCTTCTTTCAAAATGATTGCAAGGTCCATCGGAATAAAGAATCAAGGTGTCTGCACGATCCATAATTCCCAGTTGAATTTCTTTCTTCCCTTTTTCCAATCGCTCCTGTGTTTTAGCATTGATTGTCTTTTCTACCGTGAGTAAAATTTTGTTTCCGGCATAGCCAACTACTTTTATGTTTCCATTGATGTTAGCAATCTGGAGTGCGTTGTCAATTGATTTTTTTTCGAATGTAAGTTCCTTCGTGATTTTCTCTGTAAAACTTTGCGCGATGGTCAGCTGGACAACCAGCATGAATCCGATCATTGGTATTATATTTTTCATATTGTGTTATGTTAAAACATCAATGCTTTCTTTGATTTTATTTTTTACACCCTTCGGTGTATTGGTATCGTCTAACACTTTTTGCAATTCTTTTACAGAAGATTTCTCTTGTATTGCGGCCATCAATTCTGCCAGGGCAATCTGTACAAGGGGCGAATCTTGTTTTCCAATGGAGCGAATCAACTCTTCACGAACATGGTTATCTTTCACATATGGTTGCAAAGCTTCAAGTGCAGCGAGCCGAACATTTACATTATTATCGTTATTCAAGGTTTGGAGTAAAGCACTCGTTACTTTGCTACTCGCATCCATTTCTCCCGTAAGGCTCACTGCTTTTAAGCGATCGGTTGCTGATTCTTTTTCCAAAAGCGAAAGCATCATCATCTCTTTCAAATCCGAAACTTCTTTGGTGAGTTCGCTTACTTCTGTTTTTTGAGAAGGCGATTGCAATACATATCCACCCAGAAAACCAATCAATAACGTAATAGAGGCGAGCGCGAGTTTTGGAAGTAGCTCAGGCCATGAAAATAAAGTGCTCCATGAAAAGGCAGGCTTAACAGACTTTTTTTCCTGCGCCAGCATTTGATAGAAGCGATTATCTAATTCAACACTGGGTAATGGACTTTCTATTTTAAGGACATGATCATCCAACAAAGTCAAATCGTTTAAGTCTGTTAATTCAATCTCACCCGATTCAATCAATTGCTCAATCACCTTCAACTCAGAAGCACTGGTTTGTGATGCATTGTATTTCGCAATCAATTCCTCAATCGTTCTCTTTTCCATATTACATCCGTTTTTCTAACTGCGTATAAACTGCTTTTAATTCTTGCAATGCCCGGAAGACTTTTACTTTCACTGTTCCTTCCGTGCATCCTAATATTTCTCCAATCTCCTTGTACTTCTTCTCCTGATATTTGCTAAGCAATAAGATCTCGCGTTTGTCCTCCGGTAATTTATCCATGGCCATGGAAAGAAGTTGTAGCTCCTCATCTTGTTGCATTTCGGTCGACTTATTCTCATCATGGCCTAATCGATCTTGCCACAATTCAAGCGAATCTTTTGCCTTTAGCTTATTCTTTCGGAAATGGTCGTGATTCACATTGCGCGCGATGTGAAACATCCATGTTCTGAAATCGCCCTCTCCGCGAAAGAGGTAGCGATATTTCAAAATCCGAATGAACGTATTTTGAATCAGGTCTTCGCTCAAGTCTGTGTCTCGGGTCAGTCCATAAAAGAAACCATACAACGGTTTCTTGTACCGCTCGAATAACAGGCCAAGCCGATCAAGATCTCCCTCTTTTACCTTTAGCATCAAGGCATTATCACTAATTGCTTCCAAATCCGGTTTTGAAGTTTTCAAAGAGGGTAACTTAAGGTTTATCAAATGGTTACCGATAAGGGTAAAAGAAAATTACATATTTCGCCACACATATTATTTAGTAAATTGAGCCAAACAACCGTGTAAATGAAAAAGTTAATCTTTCTTCCAATGGCTCTCATGATACTGATGATGAGTTGCAACCTATTTAATGAACGCAAACTGGTGTGGTCTGACGAATTTGAATCTTCAGGTACGCCCGACACAACAAAATGGAATTACGATTTAGGAGATGGTTGTCCTAACGTTTGTGGCTGGGGTAATAACGAGTTGGAATATTATACGAATGATCTTAAAAATGTGAGAGCAGAGAATGGTATGCTAATCATTGAGGCACATAAAGATTCTCTTGGCAATAAAGCCTATACATCTAGTCGAATGGTTTCCAAGAAAAAAGGTGATTGGCTTTATGGCCGCATTGAGGTAAAAGCAAAATTGCCAAAAGGTAAAGGCACCTGGCCTGCCATCTGGATGCTTTCTACCGATTGGAAATATGGAGGCTGGCCTGCAAGTGGTGAGATTGATATTATGGAACATGTGGGTTATGATCCTGGCGTAGTCCATGGCACCATCCATACCGAATCATACAACCACATTAAGCAAACACAAAAGGAAGGAAAAATTACCATTGCCGATGCTCAGGATGCTTTTCATGTTTATGCTATAGACTGGTCGGAAAATGAAATGGACTTTTACGTAGACAATAAACTTTATCATTCAGTGGACAGAGTTCCAACAGATGATTTCAAAGGATGGCCTTTCGATCAACGCTTTCATTTAATATTAAATGTAGCGGTTGGTGGAAACTGGGGCGGCAAAGAAGGTGTTGATGAAAGCATCTGGCCTCAGCGAATGGAGGTTGATTATGTAAGGGTGTATCAATAATTGATAAACAATGAGGACGAAAGGGATTGTAAGAGTGCTCATCATTCTGGTGATTTTGATTTCAAATGTCAGTTGTGATCAGATCTCGAAAAGTATTGTGCGGCAAAACATTGAATACAATGAGCGAATCGGTTTGGTGAGTGATTATTTAACGCTGATAAAAATTGAAAACACTGGAGCATTTTTAAGTCTTGGCAATGAACTGCCAAACGCATTGAGAATTATTTTTCTCATCGCTCTACCTGTATTTGTAATGACGTGTGCATTATTTTTTCTTCTTACGAAAACGAGCTTGCCCAAGCCAACACTGGTCGGGATTAGTTTTGTACTGGGTGGAGGAATTGGAAATATGTATGATCGAATTATCTATGGTTCTGTAACCGATTTTATACACATCGATTTTGTTATTTTTCAGACTGGTATTTTCAATATGGCTGACGTTTCCATAATGGTAGGAATGTTTTTAATTTTAATACAATCCATTCGCAAAAGAATGGGCGGAGAGTTAAGAACCTAAAATCAATACAATCATGGTTAGCGTAGACACGTTCAGACAACTTGCTCTTTCGCTTCCCGAAGTGACAGAAGCACCGCATTTTGAAAAGACTTCATTCCGGGTGCGCAAGAAAATATTTACAACACTGGACGTTATAAATAACCAAGCCTGCATCAAGTTATCGGAGATTGATCAAAATGTTTTTTCGTCATACGATAAATCGGTTTTCTTTCCGATACCCAATAAATGGGGCAAACTTGGCTGGACGTTTGTTAATCTGAAAAAAGTGAAAAAATCAATGCTGATTGATGCACTCACTACGGGATATTGTGAAGTGGCGTCCAAAAAACTTTCTGCTGAGTTACGACCAAATTTAGAGGAGTAAATTTCCAGGTTACTTACTCTTTAAAACATTATGATGAGCAACGCGTTACACTTGTTTTAACTTCTGCTTTATGAAATCGTATTGCCATCTATAGATTCTATTCAGAATTGGATGGTTAGATTTGTAAATCAATTTGTACACGGATAATTCCATATGAAGAGTAGCGATCGATCAAGTAAACTTCTGATGAAAGTATATGTAAAAGGAATAGCAATTATTGCCTTTGTTCTTTTTTCACAATCTGTTCTCTTTGCTCAAAAAAACGGACTCACTGCTTCAGGCATTGTACATGCCAAAATGGATAATTCGCCACTAGCGTATGTCAACGTTACATTGAAGACAGAAAAAGACAGCGCATTTGTATCCGGAACGATAACAAACGAAGAAGGACGATTTGCAATCGCTAGTATCAAACAAGGAAAGTATATAATTGAATTTTCGTTTATTGGGTATAGAACCAAACATCAAACTCTTTTTGTGGGAAGCCTGAATGATTTTTTGGATTTAGCTACCATCGAATTAGAAGAAGATAGTCAAACCTTGAGTGAGGTAGTGGTAACAGCGAAACAAGATGAAATAGCAAATCAACTTGATAAAAAAACATTTTCCGTTGCTGATAATATTAGTCAGAGTGGTGGCTCGGTTTTACAATCAATGCAGAATTTACCAGGCGTTACAGTGCAAGATGGTAAAGTTCAACTTCGCGGAAGTGACAAGGTTGCTATTCTTATTGATGGAAAACAAACCGCACTTACAGGTTTTGGAAATCAATCGGGCTTGGATAATATTCCGGCATCGGCCATCGAGAAGATTGAAATTATCAATAACCCTTCTGCCAAGTATGACGCCAATGGTAATGCAGGTATAATCAATATCATTTATAAAAAAAATAAGCAAGAAGGTTTCAACGGAAAAGCAGGAATGGCATTTGGTGTGGGTGCATTATGGATAAAGAAAGAAAACTATCCAACCATTCGTCCGCAGTATCAGGCTACCCCAAAAGTCAACCCATCGCTTTCACTTAATTATCGAAAGAATAAAATCAACGCTTTTTTTCAGGGTGATTACCTATACACACAAACACTTAACAAGAACGAATTTGTTGAACGCATTTATGATGATGGACAAATCATTAATCAACAAACAAAAAGAAATAGAACAACTACCATTGGAACAGGCAAACTTGGATTTGATTGGAATATAAAAGAAGGTGATGTATTTACAGTATCAGCATTGTACAGCAGAGAAAAGATTTTAGATAGGGGAGATGAACCTTTTTTTAATGAAGACTTTTCAGAGCGATTAAGGTTGTGGCAGTTTCTGGAAGATGAAGTGAAGACAACCGTTACAGCAACAGCAACCTATCAACATAATTTTAAACAAGCAGGACATCTGCTCAATGTTGGTTTTAATTATACATTTCATAGGGAAGATGAAAAGTATTTCTTCACGAATACAATGCCTACCTATACTGGTTATGATGCTTTCAAATTGATTTCGGATGAAAGTGTTAGTGATCTCACGGTAGAATATGTTCGGCCATTGCGATATGGTCGAGTAGAAGGAGGTATCAAATTTCGAAGAAGAGGAATTCCTACCAATATGCTCTTTATTCCAGGACAAAATTCTCCATTGGATACAACAGCAGGTGGTTGGGCTACTTATACCGAAACTATTCCGGCAGTATATGGCAATTATGTTTTGGAGAATGAAAAATTAGAAGTGGAAGCTGGATTGCGCGTAGAATATGTTGATGTGCAATACGATGTTAATCCGGATCATAGAACCTATACGAGTGATGGATATAATTACACTCAGCCTTTTCCGAATTTACGTTTCGCATATAAAATGAATGACCGAAACAAGATTTCAATTTTCTACAACCGAAGAGTTGATCGACCGAATGAAGTAGACATTCGGATTTTTCCGAAGTATGATGATGCCGAAATTATTAAGATTGGTAATCCTGCGTTACGCCCGCAGTTTACGAACTCCATTGAATTGGGATACAAAACGAGTTGGGATAAAGGATATCTCTATACAGCTGCCTATGCTCGAATATCGGATGGAACAATAACACGCATTGCAAGTACGGTTGGCAACAGCACGCTTATTTATTCCATTATGCAAAATGCAAACAAGAGTTACATTGCCGGGTTCGAAATGATGCTTTCGCAGGAAGTGACAAAATGGTTTGCCTTCAATGTAAATGTGAATGGATATAAAAATGTGATCGATAGTTTTTCGGTACAAAATAAATACCCATCGCCAAACACATTTAGCGCTGACAAACAGGAAATATTCTCTGGTAATGCAAAATTCAACGGTATCTTCCATTTTGCAAAACAATTTGACGTTCAGCTAACCGCGATTTATTTAGCACCAGATATTATTCCTCAGGGAAAAATAGGAACACGATTCTCTCTTGATGTCGGATTGAAGAAAACAATTCAAAAAGGTAAAGGCGAAATGTTCTTGAATGCAACGGATATTCTCAATACCATGGTTATAAAAAAGGAAATTCAAGGAGAAGGTTTCATGTATATTTCAAAAGATTACTATGAAACACAAGTAATTCGTGTAGGATATACGTATAAATTCTAGTAGCTAAATCATTTCCCCTTATACACTGGCTTTCGTTTTTCGATGAAGGCTTTCATTCCTTCTTTCTGATCTTCTGAAGCGAAAGTGAGGTAGAAATTTTTTCGTTCAAGAAGCAAGCCTTCATCTAAATGCGTTTCAAATGAACGGTTAACGGCTTCCTTCGCGAGCAGAACTGCAACAGGTGACATCTGTGCAATTTCTTTTGCCAGTTGAACAGCTTCAAATAAATACATTTCAACGGGAACAACTTTGTTTACCAATCCATAGAAGTGAGCTTCTTGTGCCGATAAGAATCTTCCGGTTAAAATGAGTTCCATTGCTTTTGCTTTACCGATAGCTTTGGTTAATCGTTGTGTACCACCTGCACCCGGCATCGTTCCGATTTTAATTTCAGGTTGACCGAACTTCGCGGTTTCAGAAGCAATCACCATATCGCATGTCATTACAAATTCACATCCACCACCTAAAGCAAAACCCGAGACTGCTGCAATGATCGGTTTCTTTGTTTTGCGAATTTGATCCCAGGTGCTGAACTGATCAATCATCAACATATCGATTGCTGATTGATCCGCCATTTGTTTTATATCAGCACCCGCTGCAAAGGCTTGTTCATTACCCGTGATAATGATCACCCGAACAATTTCATCTTTATCCAGTTGTTGCAAAGTATCACGTACCTCTTGCATTAATTCACGATTCAATGCGTTTAATTCTTTCGGACGATTCAGTTGGATGAGCGCGATGCCGCTTTCGTATTGTGATGTTACCTTAATAAATTCCATTTTCTTTTTGTTAGGAGATAAATCGAAAGCAAGTCAATAATCAGATGGTAAATATAGAAGAAGGACTGCTGTAAAAAAGAGAAAAGCCCGCTCTTTTCAGAGGCAGGCTTTTCAAATCAAAGACTAAAAAAATACTCTACATTCATTAATACAGACATGCTTTATTAGTAACCATTTTCATTTAATTTCGCCCCTTGTTTTAGTTAAGCAATTGTTTTACAGTATGATTCAAAAGAAGATTGTATTCGTTTGTTTGGGCAATATTTGCCGGTCGCCACTGGCCGAAGCCATTTTTAAGGACAAGGTAAAGGCAAAAAAAATAGCGCACTATTTTGAAGTCGATTCGTGTGGAACTTCTAATTATCAGATAGGTGATCAACCTGATTCGCGCACACAAGCCAACGCGGCAAAACATGGAATTGCCATGAACCACATTGCACGCCAGCTAAAAAAACAAGATTTGGATTATTTCGATTTGATTGTGGCGATGGACCGTAAGAATCATCAACACATTATGAGTTTAGCGGAAAGTGAAGTACACCACAACAAAATTATCTTAATGCGTGACTTCGATGCGCATGCAAAAGGTACAGATGTTCCCGATCCATATTATGGTGGTGAAAAGAATTTTCAGGAAGTGTTCGAGATTTTAGATCGCTCGATTGATTATTTTATTAATGATGTTGAGAAATTAATTGATCAAGAAAAGTAATTTTCGAATTGAATGGATAAGAAGCTCTTTCACCAAGAGAAACTTTTCATAAACGAATCAAAAATAGTGAGCCATTACAAAGTATTACGTCATTGCGAGGAAGCGTCCTGCCTAAGCAGGACATGCTGACGAAGCAATCCACAAGCTATGAAATGCGCTCTTCGTAGCCTGGGGATTGCTTCACGCTCACACACCAACCCACGCTTCAGTTCGCAATGACGTTAAACATTGCACGTCATTGCAATGGCGTAAGTCCATTAAGTTGTTGCCGCCAGTTGTATAAGTGTCTCTATTTTTTTTGAAATAGAAATTTTCTGTGCAGCATCGATTCCTTTCGAAGACATTTTCTTTAATGTCTTCTTAATAATGGCGACCATTTTATCGTCATCGTGTTTAGCAGCAAAGGCTTCGATGTAGAATTCTATAAAAACTAAACAAATTACATCTTCTAATAATTGTGTATCGGCATTCGTAAAAAGGTCTTTTTTCAGCAATAAGAATTTTACTTTATCAATGATTTCAGCATCATACTGACAGGTTGTTAAAATTTCCTCAGCAACTTTTGCATGATGAATTTTCTCCTGGCTTCGCCATTTCAGATATCCTTTTTTATCCATTGGAAAATGATCGCGTGCAATCTCCCATCTGCCAATGTGTTGGCAACGGGCAGCGAGCTTTATATAATCAGGAGCATCGGGTGCAAATTGATGGAGCCAATTGGTCATGCGTTGAGCATAAAGTACTTCTTTCGAAAATACTTTACCGTTATATTCTTCCTTATTCGGATCGTTCTGGTTGTAAGCATCAAAAGCTTCAATGGCTTTTTTGAATTGATCGATTGAAGTTGTCATGCACTAAAGTTCTGAAAAATAAACATCAACGGTGCAATGCTCTGTGAATTTCTACTGGCACAAGACATTCCATCGCTGCGCGTTCGTTCACTACTTTTCCGATTACAATTACTGCTGGAGATGAAATTCCGTTTTCCAACACAAGCTGATGAATATCCAGCATTGTTCCTGTCACAACTTTTTGTTCAGGCAACGTAGCATTTTGAATAATAGCAATCGGTTCAAAGGGTGATCGTGAATCTTGAAAGATGGAAGTAATTGCATTTAAATGACTCATGCCCATCAATACAATAACCGTTGCGGATGATTGTGCAGCAAGGTAAATATCATTTGAAAGTTCTCCGGAAGACAATGTACCCGTCACTACCCAAAAGCTTTCATTCACTCCACGCTTCGTTAAAGGAATACCCGCAGCAGTTGGTGCAGCAATCGAACTTGAAACTCCGGGAACTACTTCAATATTTATTCCACGTCTTGCCGCATACTCTAGTTCTTCATGACCTCGACCAAACACATTCGGGTCGCCTCCTTTTAATCGAACTACATATCCATATCGCGTAGCATAGAATACTATGAGTTGGTTGATCTCATCCTGCGAAAATTCTTTTTTGCCTTTCCGCTTTCCAACATAAACCAGTTTGCACGATGGTCTGGCATGTTCCAGCAATTCTTTTGAGGCAAGGGCATCATATAAAATAACATCGGCCTTTTGGATGGCTTTCAGTCCTTTAATCGTGATCAATTCCGGATCGCCAGGGCCAGCACCTACAATACTTAGCGTTGGATTGAAGTCGCTCATGTTTCAATAATTTGTACGTAATTATACGTAATTATTGTTTTTAACTCTCAATTTAATACGTATAATTACTTAATTATTGAGCAATACTTACTTAAATCGTTTGCAATGAATAGGATAATCGTAGTCGGCAATGGAATGGTTGGTTATAAGTTTTGTGAGAAGCTACGTAACCTGTGTAAGGAGGTAGAAATTATAGTATATGGAGAGGAGCCTCGCCCCGCTTACGATCGGGTGCATTTGAGCAGCTACTTTTCAGGCACTACGGCTGAAGAATTATTGATGGCGCCTGCATCGTGGTATGTTGAAAACAATATTCAATTACATACCGGAGAACTCGTAACCGAGATCGATCGTCAAAACAAAAAAATAAAAACACACTCTGGCAGCGTTGATCATTACGACTACCTCGTACTGGCAACCGGATCAAGTGCATTCGTTCCTGTACTTGAAGGTGTGGAACGTGATGGTGTTTTTGTTTATCGAACAATTGAAGATCTAAATCAAATAATAGAGTACGCCCGCCTGCCGGACGGGCAGGGTAAGAAAATAAAAAAAGCAGCGGTACTTGGTGGGGGTTTGTTGGGATTGGAAGCTGCGAAAGCATTGCTCGATCTTGGATTGGAAACACATGTAGTAGAGTTCGCGCAACGTTTAATGCCACGGCAAATTGATGACGCTGGTTCATCGGTGTTAACCCACAAACTTTCTCAGCTAAACATTACAGTCCACACAAATAAGACTACTAAGAAAATTGCGGGCAACGGTAAGTTAGAGGGACTGGAATTTGGAGATGGATCTTCACTTCAAATCGAAATGTTGGTGATCTCTGCGGGAATTCGTCCGCGCGATGAGGTAGCGAAGTCAAGTGGAATAGAAGTACATCCGCGCGGTGGTGTAATAGTTGATAAATCATTGCGCACCAATGATGAATTTATTTTTGCGATTGGTGAAGTGGCAGTTCACAATAATATGGTGTACGGACTTGTCGCGCCAGGTTATGAAATGGCCGACATTGTTGTGAAGCAATTATTGAACGATACCTCAAAACAATTCACAGGTTTTGACATGTCAACGAAATTGAAGTTGATGGGAGTTGATGTTGGAAGCTTTGGTGATCCATTTGGTGAGACACCCGGAAGTATTCCAATTGCTTTTCAGGATAAACGCAACGGAGTTTACAAGCGAATCAATATTTCTGAAGATGGAAAATATTTGTTGGGTGGAATTTTAATTGGTGATGCATCTCAATACAATTTGTTTCATCAAATGGTGGTAAACAAAATGCCATTAACGGCACAACCCGAATCTTTAATTATAGGTACACCCGGCAAAGCAGACGAAGGTGCCGGTGTTAAAAGTCTTCCGGATACAGCGCAGATATGTTCATGCGAAAATATTTCGAAAGGTGATTTGGTTTGTCAGATAAAAGAGAATGGCGTTAAGACGATTGATGAATTAAAGAAAAATACGAAAGCGTGTACAGGTTGTGGTGGATGTACACCGATGGTAAATGATATTTTAAAAATTACATTAGAATCTTTAGGTCATAAAATAAAGAAAACTCTTTGTGAGCATTTCGATTACAGTCGACAAGAATTGTACGATATCATAAAGGTAAAAGGAGTTAAAACCTATAACGCTTTATTGGACACTTGTGGAAAAGGAGATGGTTGTGAAGTATGTAAACCCGCTGTAGCTTCTTTGCTGGCAAGTATTTGGAATGAATTGATTGTTGAACAAGATACCATTCAGGATACTAATGATCGCTTCCTCGCGAACATTCAGCGCGGAGGTACTTATTCAGTTGTGCCTCGAATTGCTGGTGGAGAAATCACACCAGAGAAATTAGTGGCGATCGGGCGAATTGCACAGAAGTATAATCTCTACACTAAAATAACAGGAGGTCAACGCATCGATATGTTCGGTGCGCGTGTTGATCAGCTTCCGGAAATTTGGGAAGAACTAATCGATGAAGGTTTTGAAAGTGGACATGCTTATGGAAAATCGCTTCGTACCATAAAAAGTTGTGTGGGCTCTACGTGGTGCCGCTATGGTGTTCAGGATTCCGTTTCGTTTGCCATTTTTATTGAAGATCGATATAAAGGTCTCCGATCTCCTCACAAACTAAAAGGTGCCGTATCCGGATGTATCCGCGAATGCGCTGAAGCTCAATCAAAAGATTTTGGAGTTATCGCTACAGAGAAAGGATGGAATCTATATGTATGCGGCAATGGTGGTTCTCGTCCACAACATGCAAAATTATTGGTGAACGATGTTGATACCGATACCTGTATAAAACTGATCGATCGTTTCCTGATGTTCTACATTAAAACAGCTGATCCATTAACACGAACTGCTACATGGTTAAATAAAATGGAAGGCGGATTGGAATATTTGCATGATGTGGTGGTGAACGATTCTCTGGGAATTGGTGAAGAGTTAGAACGGGAAATGAAAGGGTTAATCGCTGGTTATGCATGCGAGTGGAAGAAGGTAGTAGAAAATCCTGAGCTACGTGCCAAGTTCAAACATTTCATCAACGATGATGCAGAAGATGATACGCTCTCCTTTGTTGACTTACGAGGACAAAAGATGCCAATCGATTGGAATAAGAAAGTTTAAAAGTTTAAGGTTCCAAGTTCAAGGTTCAACCCAGTATTACCAATTTAACCAATCTGCTCCCTCTCTTCCGGAGAGGGTTGGGGTGAGGTTCAAGAACGATCAACTATCAACGAACAACGAAAGAGATGGACACAGTAACAAATAACAACGAAATAAAAATCTGGTATAAAGCAGCACGCACATCCGACTTTCCGGAAAATGGTGGAGCATGTGTAAAGTATAAAGACTTACAAATTGCCGTGTTCAATTTTACGCGCAGAAATGAATGGTATGCCTGTCAGAATTTATGTCCGCATAAAATGCAGATGGCTTTGTCAAGAGGTATGATTGGTTCGTTGCAAGATGAACCAAAAGTAGCGTGTCCTTTTCACAAAAAGAATTTCTCATTACGCAGTGGTGAATGTTTGAATGCAGAGGAAGAGAAAATTTCCATTTTCCCGGTTAAGGTGGAAGACGGGTTTGTTTACATCGGCTTTACTTGTTAGAATTTAAGATTTTAGAATTAAGATTTGAGATTTGAGAATTGAGATTTAAGATTTGAGGGAACGCAAAATTTCTGTGTTTGACATATTCCCATTTACTTGTTGATCAAAAGTCTTTCCATTGGCACTTTAGATTTTGTTAAAATGACTTCGAAAATTTTTGTAAGGTGTGAAGAGTAGCAATGGCTATGGAATGTTTTGTGCCTTAGCAAATTCTCAAATCTTAATTCTCAAATCTAAAATGCATTCCCTAACTTGCTACGTATATGCACTTAAATTTCGACAGTGATGTAAAGCTCAGACTGAACCGGTTCAGCAAACTTGGTACGTGGTATATCCTGGCCCTCAGCGCCATCGCCACGGTTGCCATTATCGGGCAAGTGCTTATTCAACTTCACTTAAAAGATCAGCAAAGTGATTCACGCGTGGTGAACATTGCCGGTAAGCAGCGTATGCTGAGCCAGAAAATTTCAAAAACTGTTTTACTCTTAAAGCCAGATCAGTCAGAAAGTGATCGAGTCG
>JANODK010000282.1:0-40949 GCA_031412655.1 Chryseolinea sp. | reverse complement strand
AATAGCCCCGACATTTATGTCGGGGAACAAATAAAAATAAACCAAAGGGGCTTTAGCCCAATGTAATCTTGGCTAAAGCCAAATATTTTTGCCATTCATTTCCCAAGACATAAATGTCCGGGCTATTGCATAATCTCGGTTAAACTAGAACTGAATAATAAATGAAAAGCAAAATCAAAAATTACATAATTCTTTTGACTCAGAATTTATGGTTGAAATTGGCTTAACTATACAGCAGGTGCAGGAATTATTAAGAATATTTAAATTCAAATACTCCTACTAATTTTAATCACAAAAAAAACTCTCTACCATGAAAAACTATCAAGTTAGCTATCATAACTTTGCAGTTAAGCCATTATGATGAAGTTATGCTTTCTATCGCAAAGCAGATGGTGAGTATGAGATAAGGAATAATGTTACTTAAACATGAGCAAGTTTACTCCTCGGAATAGCCACAGTTACCCTTGTAAACGTATCAACCTCGCTTTCAAAGCGTATGGTGCCACCGAGTATTTCAACTCTATATTTTGTGAGAAATAAATTAAAACCTCTTCCTGTTCTATGTGTATGAAATCGCTTGTAGGGTGTAAAGAGATCGTTCCCATGCTTTACCAGATCAACCCCCAAACCATTATCTGTAATCGTAAAAATATGTTCTAGGCCGGTGGACGTTATGGTGAAGTCAATTTTGGTTGTTTTTGTTTCGTCTCTAAACTTTATCGCATTTAATATGAGCTGAACCAGAATGTTCGTTATGTAATGTAAAGAAGAGTAAAAGAAAGTCGTGTTGGTTATGGTGTAGTTAACTTCTGCTTGCGAAAATTTAATTTCTCTTTCCAGTGTCTCCAGCACATCTTTTACCAGCGTTTCGGTTTCAATCCGTTCAATTTTTTCGCGTATGCCGGCAGTGCTGTCGAAAATGTTGCTAATGTCATGGAGAATTTCATCCAATTCAGCAATACTTGTATTCAGCATCGTTAACATTTGATTTACCTCTTGCTTAGAATTATCGAGTAGGAGTATATTTCTAAGTCCCATGATTCGCGCCACGGGCCCTCTCATATTATGCGACACTAAATAGGCAAACTGGGCAATCTGTGTTGACTTCTCAATAATCTCCGTTGTTCTATCATTTACCTGACCAATTAATTGCTGATTGTACTTTTTAATCTCTTGGTTTTGATGCTGAATGACAATTTCAGATTCACGAAGGTTGTCCAACAGCGTAGCGAGTTCTTCATTTTTTTCCTTCAACTCCAGGTTTCTTTCGAGAATTAAATCCTGCTTCTCCTGCAGTTTGCGCGATGTCTTTATTTTTTGATAAATCATATAGGCAGCACCTGCCATAAGAACCGACAGGAAAGCAAGAATGCTGTAGAAAAGTTGCCGTTGAAATTGGTGTTTCTCTTTTTCAATTTGAATGAGCGTGTCTTTTTGTACCAAATCAAACGTATTTTGTCTGATAAGAAGTTCTTCTTCATTAGACAGGTTTTCTAAACTGTCTTGCAGCAAGGTCATTTTGCGAAAAGCCTGTAGCGCTCTTAGCTCGTTGCCCTGAATAGAATTCAATTGATAGGATAACCTGTAATAATTTATCCGAGCGTTAGCATACCGAGCCGTGTCAAGGTGATGGAGAAGGGTAGCCAATAGTTGGGTTACCATGTTATAATTGCCTTCACCTAATGCCACCTCCGTTTTTTGTACCAGTATATTGGCGATGGCTCGGGATTTTTTATAACGCAAGGCCAGTTGTAAAGCTTTGTCATATTCCAGCATGGCATTCGCTGTATCACGAATACCGGAGTAGCTGTCACCTAATTCAAGCTTAACCTCTGTTTGCATCTCACTCTGCAGCAGATTGGCAAGGGAATCGGCTTGCCTTAAGTACGGAAGGGATTCCTTAAATTTTTTAAACTTATTGTAAGCCGTACCGATGTTTACCAGGGAAGATAATATCTCTCTGTCATTCCCTATTTTCCTACGGATGTCATAAGCGGTAAAATGATACCGCAATGATTTCTCTTCCCAGTTTCTGTCTTCACAGAGTATGCCGAGGTTTTTATAGACGTACGCCATACTCACAGAATCATTTATACTCTCATAGTTCGTTAGAGAAGCTGTATAGTACTCATGGGCCTTTGTAAAGTAGCCCCAATCTCTATAAATATTGCCCAGATTATTACAAGCAGTTGCTATTCCAAAAGTCCAGGGAATGGATTGACTGATCGATAGTGCTTTAGTTAAATGAAATAAGGCGAGTCTTTCCTGGCTCCCCATAGTAGTATAGATGGTGCCTAATCGATTGTGTATCTGAGCGTGTTCCTGATGCTGCTGCGTGGAGTCGATTAATTTTAATAAACTCTTTCCAAAATTTACTCCGTGAGTTAAATATCCTGAATAGTAGTATTCATCGAGCAGTGGAATACCCCGCACTACCCTTTCGTTGGAAGAATTTGCTCTTTCATAGAAGCCTTCTAATGTATCAAGGGTCGGGGACTGTGACCAAGCCGCAGTAAAACTTGCAACTTGAACGCCTAAAAAAGAAATCAAATAAAGTATGTACTTGAGGCGAGTCATTGATACCCGTTATGAACAGGGAAATTACAGACTTTTTGCTAATAATCTGATACCTTGTTACAAAGGTTTAAGTCATGACTGTGATGCTGGGGTTGATAGAGCTGAGGTGCGGTTTGCCGCGCACAAAATTTACTGCCGGACTAAAGGCCACTAATATCCTTCCAATTAAAAACAGAAAAGTTCTTGTAGGTTTTCGAACCTTCGCCTGAATACACCATAATACCTCCTGTTTGTCCGGTTAATTTTTCCCAGTAATTCAAGCCTTTGAAGAAATCCATATTTAGCGTGGCCGCTGATTTTATTTCTACCGGAATTTGTGTGCTTCCATTGTCAATTAAAACATCTACTTCATTTCCGCTGCTGTCGCGCCAATAAAACAAATTGCTGCGCTGGCCTTTGTTGTATCTATTCTTCAACAATTCTGTGATGATAAAATTTTCAACTAATGGTCCTCTGTAACCATGATGATTTAATTCACTCCACTTTTTAATACCTAACAGATAACACGCTAAGCCTGTATCATAAAAGTATAGTTTAGAAGATTTGGTTAATCTCTTGTTAAAGTTCTTGTAGTATGGAGGAAGTGTATACACAATATAGCTGGCTTGCAAAACTCCCAGCCACGATTGAATGGTTTTGTGATCAACCCCGGTATCATTGGCTAAATTGGTTAGGTTAATTTGCTGGCCAATGCGGCCGGCACACAAATATAAAAATCGTTGAAAGGTGGTGAGGTCTGAAATGTTTTTAACCAATCGAACATCTCGCTCCACGTAGGTTCGGGTATAACTTGCAAACCAGGTTTCAGGATTTGTTCTATCGTGGATTACGGATGGATACCCACCCAGGAAAATGCTTTCCTCTAACGTAGCGGGTGGCTGAGGACATAAACCACTTTCGTGGATGGAGAATGGAAGCAAATCCAAATAGCCAACCCTGCCGGCCAGCGACTGGGAAATGGATTCTAGTAAAAGAAAATCATTAGAACCCGTAAGTACAAACTTTCCGCGCTCATCACTGGAATCCAAAATGCCCTGTAAGTAAGAAAGTAGTTCGGGTGCTTTTTGTATTTCGTCTAGTATTGCACCCTGTGGAAAGGCGGCTAAAAAGCTTACCGGATCAGCCAGTGCTAAATTTCTATCCGTTGGATTTTCAAGTGTTACATACGGTTTGTTGAGGAAAAACGATTTAGTCAAGGTCGTTTTTCCACTTTGCCGTGGTCCGGTTATAAATATTGCTTTAAACGATTTGGCAATCTCTTTTAGTAAGTCTGAGGAGTCTCTGGCAATCATTCATGCAAATTGGGAATTAAATTCCCAATTTGCAAAGTGTATTGATAACCAATATGTTATATCATTAAAATCCAATTACTAATGCTTTTAAACCGAATTTTTTACACTTTCCTCACTCTCTTTTCTCACTTCCCAAATACAAAAAAGCAATCCAAGGGTGCATTATTATTTGCAATCACATAAACTTTACCTCTCGCTGTTTTCATTGAGCGAATGTATTTCGCATCACCTTCCACCACAAACCCGCTTGTTCTCGCCTCCAGATTTTTCCAATGCAATTTTCCATTACCCGGCAATATCTTTCGAAGAAAGATATCTTATTATCTAACTGAGAGTTTACTTACCAACAATATAGTTAGCAATGAGTATCTGATTCGGAAGGATTCAGTTAAAAATTAGCGCACAACAAAAGAGTAATAAACTTTAAAAAACTCAAGCAACCAGAGCGGCTTCTACTTTCATTTTGTATCCAAGTTGCCCCATTAAATTTTCACAATCTTCCCAAAGCAGACCAAAATTATTTACGTCAGCAACACCCAATTTTCCCAGTACTTGCTTGATCTCACTTTCACTTCCTGGCTCAAATCCACCCTCCTGAATTGCATTTTCCGCCCAACTAACTAGTTGAGCCAAGGTTAAGTGATGACTCATATAAGCTAAGAGCTGCTGTGCAATATGTTGTCTTGTAAGTATCATCGTTGTATTTTTATATGCCCTTTATCCACAGGATATTTCTCGTGTATTTCAATCATTACTCCTAGTCCGTCAAAAATCTCTTGTCTAAAGGCAATTGTTACTTCGTTCCTATCCACTACTTTTACGTATCGAGCCATACCCCCGTTTCTTCCTGCCACATCAAACCAATATTCTCTACCTCCCAATATTGTCTCTATCCAATTTCCAAATTCCTTTTCGTTTTGATTTCGTTTGCTAAAATCCATTTAGTCAAAGATAAATAAAAATAAGAACACCATGGCTCAACGTGAAATACATGCACTCTTTTCTCACTTCCCAAATACAAAAAAGCAATCCAAGGGTGCATTATTATTTGCAATCACATAAACTTTACCTCTCGCTGTTTTAATTGAGCGAATGTATTTCGCATCACCTTCCACCACAAACCCGCTAGTTCTCGCCTCTAAATTTTTCCAATGCAATTTTCCATCGCCCAATAAAATGGTTCCGATGGAAGCATCGTAACGGCCAAACAATGTTTCTTGCGCGTAGTTGTTACCGATAAGTATAAGATCAATATTTTCATCTTCGTTTACATCTTCGAGCAACATGTCATTTATAACCGATAGCTGTGCCACATCAGGCAAGCGTTCAATGGCAAATGATTTTCCTTGATTGTTGATTAGTACAACGGAGGCAAGCGAATTTACTTTGCCTGTAAATGCGCCATCCAATTCTTCTTTCGTAAATACTTTTACAAAAGGCGTAGTGGCAAATTTAGTGAAGGTTTCAAAACGTTTTTTAATAGAAGGGATTTGATCGATTACTACCAGCCGGTTATGCGCCATAAAGCGGTCATTGTCAACCGGATTAAAATACGTTACAATAGGATCCATCGAACCATTCTTATCAAAATCTTTTGCCACAATCTCAACAGGTTGTTCAGGTGTTGGCTGGAAATAGGAATTCATACCAGCATTGCCCGCAACGATGTCTATGAATCCATCATGATTTAGATCGATTGCCTTAATGCAATTCCACCAGCCGTGTGAGTTTTCTAATCCAAATTCTTTTGTTACTTCTTTGAATTTGAGCCCGTCATTCTTAAAAATTCGTATGGGCATCCATTCACCGGCAAGTATTAAATCAATTTTGTTGTCACGATCAATATCAGTCCAAAGTGCGGAACTTACCATTCCCGGACTTTCCAAATCTGTATTCAGTCCATTTGTTGCATCAACAAATTTTCCATTGTCATTTCGCAATACATAGCTGCGGGGAGGCAGTGGGTATTCATTGGGTTTTATTCTTCCACCCACAAAAAGATCAGGGTCACCATCACCATCATAATCAGCGCTTTCAATGCACGATGCCGAAACGTTAATTTCAAGTAAAGCATTTGTTAACGAGAAGTCTCCTCTCCCATCGTTTATAAAAAGTTGATGCAGGCTTGCCTGCTGAGTTGTAGATGGTGTGGCTGCTGCTACATACAAATCGAGGTCACCATCTTTATCGGCATCAAAAAATAACGCACCACCATCTTCACGGGTTGAATCTGATGAAAATGATTTTGATTTAAATGACCCATCTACCTGTTGCATAAATAACCGGGAAGCTGCTCCTACTTCTCCACCCACAAAAAAATCATCCAGCTTATCGCCATTGATATCGCCCGAGGCAAGGCATGGGCCGTAACGTGAAAGTTCATGAAGCAATGTGCGCGTAATCTTGATATCAGGCGTACTTGTTTCGCTGTGTTTGTAGGAGGATAGCTGCACTCTTTCAAATAGTTTTGCATCTTCATTCTCTGTTTTTTGGTGAACAGGTTTTGCATCCTTTTTTGAAAAAACCAAAATAGTATCTGCTTTTATCTTTTGAAATTTCAATTCAGTTTTATCCGGCCATTGTATTCGGACGGAGTCTATTGCTGTGTTTTGCCCTAAGCCAAAATGCACATAGTTATCAACAGAAGATTGAAACCCGCGATACGGTGTAAGTTCCTGATATTGACAAATGCCATTCGCATATACCCAAATTTTTTGATTCAGTGAGGTGCTCTCTTTCGATACCATTCGGATGAAGTGATTTTTCGCTTTTTGCTCGTTCAGGTTGTTTTCATAAAAAATCACTTCCTGATCAATGTTATTGGTTACTAAATCCAAATCACCATCGTTATCAAAATCAGCATAGGCTGCACCATTTGAATAGGTAGGCAGCTTCACGCCCCACGCCTCCGTTTTATCTTCAAACTCCAAGGTGCCGGTGTTGCGATAGACATGGTTTGTGGTTTGAACTTCATCTAATTTTTCTAACGTTTCATAATACTTTTTTTGTCGAGCTTCATCCGTGCCAAAAGGGCTCTGTTCCATTCCAAAGAAAATAAAATCGAGATTGGTTACATCTTTACGATAACCGTTGCCAATGAAAATATCTTTCCATCCATCGTTATCGAAGTCAGCAAAGAGCGGAGCCCAGCTCCAATCGGTTTTTGCAACGTCCGCCATAAAAGCAATTTCACTAAACAGCACACGACCATCAGCACATTTACCCCTATTAAGCTGTAAGGTATTGCGCATGTACTGTGGTTGATAACCCAATTGAATGGCCATGTGAAAGTTGTCGTAGTTCTGACCAGGTGTCATGAGCTTTTGTCGCTTGTGATCGGGTGGCAGCATATCTACTTCAATAATATCCGGTAGCGCATCATTATTGAAATCAGCAATATCAACGCCCATACCATTGTGTGTTTGGTGTTTCAGATATTCACCGGCCATGTTCTTAAATGTTCCGTCCTGTTGGTTTATCCAAATTAAATCGTTCGACATAAAATCGTTGGAAACATAAACATCAGGCCAAGAGTCTTGATTGAGGTCAGCAATGTTAACACCCAAACCATATCCTTCAATTAATATCCCTGCCGCACGCGATACATTGGTAAACGTATTGTTGCCATTGTTTCGATACAGGCGATCTGTGCTTTCCGCTTCGCCATTTATTCGCTTGGGACGGAGATTGTTCCGATTATAACGCTCAAGCCAATTGTTTACGAGGTACATGTCCAAGTCGCCATCTTTATCATAGTCAAAGAAAGCTGCCATGGTACTGTAACTTTCATCGTCTAACCCGTATGCTTTTGATGACTCTTTAAATACCGGTAATCCATCTTTAAGTCCTTGATTGATGAACAGTAAATCTCTTCTGCTTTCTCCTGTACTCATGCCAGCAACACACAGGTAGATATCATCAAGACCGTCAGTATTAATATCCACAACCGAAACACCTGTTACCCACCGATCGGTTGTTATACCAGCCTGTTGTGTAACATCTTTAAATTGTAAATTACCTTGATTAATATAGAGTTTGCTCGAAACTTGATTGCCCCCAAAGAAAAGATCGGATAATCCATCGTTGTTAAAGTCGCCCACTCCTACCCCACTTCCATTATAAATATATTCATAGGTTACTGCGTTGAAGGTATCGTTGGTAACAATGGTGTTTTGAAAATCGATTCCCAGTTCGGCTCCATGCCGAATTTCAAAAAGTGCTTTTTCCTTTTTTGGTTGACACGCAACCATTAGCAGAGTAATGCTTGCTATACAGTAAATTCTTACCATAGAATAAAATAATTTTGGTTGGCTCGCATCCTTATGCTTATTAGCAAGTTGTAAAATTACCCTGTTTTATAAAGCCAGTACGGAGAAATAATTAATGCGTAAATCTTTCTAAAACTACAAGACTAAAACGTAGTCAGTAACTCTAACCTGCACGTCATTTTTATTTCATAAAAAAAACCTCACAAATTCCCAATTGCAAAGCATATAGCCGGCAATACAGGTGTGAGGTCTTTCTAACCAATTAACTAACCCAAGCTAATTTCTAATGGTAAAGGTGATCTAAACGTGACACTTTCCTATCCTGTAATGTCATGGTCAGTAAAGATCAGGATACTTACAAATGAATTTTAATTTACCTTTCATGCTAGAAAATAAAGAATGAAAATCAGCATCCTCTTCGTGTGCCTAATGGCAAGTTTATCCTCGCTTTTTGCACAACCTGAAACTAGACCAGAGCATAACACGGGCATCGGCTTTTTCGTAAAGGCAGGTAAGTTATACGATGCTAATGGTTTGGAATTTATTCCGTTTGGCGTTAACAGTGTTCATGTTTGGTTAAACGAAGCCAACTCAAAAAATGCTCTTCGTAATGAAATGGCAAAAGCGCGTATTAATACGGTGCGGTTGGTTACGGCAGGAGAATCATGGACGTGGAACAACCAATCTGAAACACCAGCCAAGAAAAAAACGCTGGCACAACTTGCAATAGATGCTTCTATGATTCCGATGCTGGAGTTGCATGACGGAACATGCCTTTCCGATATTGATAAATCTCCAGCCGATGGCAAAATGGGTTTGAAACAAATTGTTGATCATTGGTTGTTGCCGGAAAACGTAAGCATGCTGAAGGAATTGGAAAAATACCTGATGTTGAACATTGCCAACGAATGGGGACCTGATGCAGACGCTGCTAATCACGAAGACTATTTCATTGGATACAAAGACGCCATCACTCGTTTACGTAATGCCGGTGTAAAAAATCTGCTTGTTATTGATGCTGGGGGATGCGGGCAAGATCCTCGAACATTGTTACAATATGCTGATGCACTCTTACAACATGACCCGGAGCACAATGTAATTGCTGGTATTCATTTGTATGGTTTATGGAGATCGAAAGATAAAGCGTTTTCAGGATGGATACCTCCTTATGTTGTGGAGGATGATATACCAAAACTCGCTGCCCTGGAAACGCCAGTAATTGTTGGAGAATTTGGATGGACAGATGCTGGTACATCCATTAATTTCAATCCTGAAATTTTAGTAAAAATATGTCATGAAAATAAAATGGGCTGGTTATTTTGGGCCTGGCATAGCAATGATAACGAACCCTTTTTTAACATTAGCGCCCGATCGGATTTAAAATACAATTCTGTCAATGATCTTTCCAACGGTGGAAAATTTATGGTGAACGATGCAACGTATGGCTTTAAACAACTGGCTGCACGTGCCACTGTATTTCCAGAGTTTGTAACCGCCACAGAAAATAAAGCATTAGATGTTATCATTCAACTTTATCCTAATCCTACGCAATCGTTAATCACGTTTTCAGGTGAAGCCATTACGTACAATGCGTATCGGATTTTTAATCTTCAGGGAAATAAAGTGGCAGAAGGCTTTATTTCAAAAGCTGATCCACGAATCAATATTTCAGACTTTTTTACAGGGATGTATTGTATCAAAGTCTTTGTTGGAACTGAGTTTGCTACTTTTAAAATTGAAAAAAAATGATGTAGAGGCGCACTCTTATCTAATCGTAATAAACCATTGAAATTTTTGATAGTGTCATTTCTGCTTACGCGAGGATGTTAGTGGAGCTTAAGGAAAGGACCTTGGAACAAGAATTTAAAAATTAAAATTAAACGAAGACATAACTAACGTCCAATGAAGTATACATTCCTGTTTCTGTCCTTTCTTGCTTTTACGAATACATTTGCCGGGCTACAGCCCACGAACCTTAGGTGCGAGTACGTAAATAATCCATTGGGTATTGATGTTGCAAAACCCCACTTTAGCTGGCAATTTTTATTGAGTGGACGTAATCAACAGCAAACTGCTTACGAAATTATAGTAAGCGATAATCTGAAAGACATTCAAGGCTCAAGCGGATCGATGTGGGCTTCCGGAAAAATAGTTTCGAACCAAAATACGCAGGTTGATTATGCTGGAAAAGATTTGAAGTCATTCACCGTATACTATTGGCGCGTTCGCAGTTATGATCAAAATGGAGCCACATCGGCATGGAGTGAAGTTGCAACTTTTGAAACGGCCATGCTTCAGCAAAGCGATTGGAAAGCAAGTTGGATTGGCGATGGCAGCAAACAGTTTGAACGCGATGAAGATTTTTATCAGGATGACCGTATGCCATTGTTTCGAAAAGTATTTACAACTAAAAAGAAAATTGAATCGGCCAGGTTATACGTTGCGGGTGCAGGATATTATGAAGCATACCTAAATGGAAAAAAGGTTGGCGACCAAATGCTCGATGCTGGTTGGACTACCTATTCAAAGCAAGTTTTGTATTCCGTTCATGATGTTACTGTGCTGATGAAAAACGGAAACAATGTGGCGAGTATAATGTTGGGCAACGGCTGGTTCAATCCCTTACCGCTTCGCTTATTCTCTCGCTTCAACTTGCGTGATGTTCAGCAAACCGGTCGCCCATGCCTCAAAGCAGAAATTCATATTCGATATAGCGATGGGTCAACCGATAAAATTATTACCAATGAAAACTGGCAAACTGCTCCGGGCCCTATTGTTCGCAATAATGTATATCTCGGTGAACAGTATGATGCCCGCTTAGAGCAACCCGATTGGCTGGCGGCACCAGCATCTTCAAAAGCATGGCGAAACGCATCGGTAGCAGAAGGTCCTTCGGGAGAACTTTCTGCACAAATGCAGCCGCCTGTGCGCGTTACTAAAATTGTGAAGCCGGTGAGCATTAAAGAAATTAAACCCGGAATTTTTATTGCCGACATGGGACAAAATTTTGCCGGAGCGGTGCGCATAAAAGTAAAAGGCAAATCAGGCACTCAAGTCAAATTGAAATACGGTGAAAATATTCATCCGGATGGTTCATTAAATTTTCTCACCACCATGGCAGGTCATATTAAATCGATGTGGAACTTAAAAGGCGGACCAGGAGCTCCAGCCGATGCCTGGCAGGAAGACGTGTATATACTGAAAGGTATTTCTACCGAAATCTGGAATCCGCGCTTTACGTTTCATGGTTTTCGGTATGTAGAGCTAACGGGATGGCCGGGCAAGCCTGATTTAAATTCCATTGAAGGACTTCGCATGAATACTGACCTACCCGCAACCGGAACCTTTGCCTGCTCTAACGAAATGTTCAATCAGCTTCATTCGGTTATCAACTGGACTTTTCTTAGCAATGTATTCAGCGTACAAAGCGATTGCCCCGGTCGTGAGAAAATGGGCTACGGTGCCGACATTGTAGTAACGGCAAACTCATACCTCTATAATTTCGACATGGCCAATTTCTATCGGAAAACTGTGCGCGATTATGCCAACGATCAACAGCCCGATGGAGGCATCACTGAAATTGCACCCTATACCGGCATTGCTGATCGCGGCTATGGCGGGCAGTCTGGTCCACTCGGTTGGCAACTTGCCTTTCCTTATGTTCAGAAACAACTGTATGAGTTTTATGGCGACAAACGAATTATTGAAGAGAATTATACTGCCTTCAAAAAGCAAATGGATTTTCTTGAGTCGAAAGCAGTGGATGGTTTATTTCATTGGGATATCAGCGATCACATTGCACTTGATCCGCGACCAGAAGCGTTTACCGCTGCAGCATTTTATTATCATCATGCATTGCTTGCCGCAGAATTCGCTTCCATTCTTGATCAGCAAGAAGATCACAAAAAATATAGCAACCTTGCCCGGGAAATTAAAGAACGGATTGTGCGTAAATATTTAGTGCCGAAAACTGGCCGCTTTGATAACGCTACACAATCGGCACAACTTTTTGCTTTATGGTATAACCTCTCGCCTGAGAAAGAATTATCGTTTGATGTTTTAATGAATGAATTTAAGCGCCATAAAGATCATGTATCATCTGGCATCTTCGGGGTGATGATGATGTTTGACGTATTACGCCAGACTGATAATAATGAAATGGCCTACACCATTGCCAATCAAAAAAACTTTCCGGGCTGGGGCTACATGCTTTCAAAAGGTGCTACTACATTATGGGAAGATTGGGAATATCCTGAAAACGGTGCATCACAAAATCATCCGATGTTTGGTTCTATCGATGAATGGTTTTATCGTTCACTTGTTGGAATCAATGCTGCTGAACCGGGCTTTAAAAAAATCACAATCAAACCGCAACCGGCTGGAGACTTATTATGGGCAAAGGGAAGTTATGAATCTATTCAGGGAAAAATTTCGAGCGATTGGAAAATCGAGAATGAGCATTTCAAAATAACTGTTTCAATACCGGCCAATACCCAAGCAGAGGTATGGATTAGAACCAAGCCAAACGCAGAAATATCGGAAAGTGGAAAATCTATTAACGCAAATTCAGAGATACGATTTGTAAAATATGATGGAGCTTATGCTGTAGTAGAGATAGGCTCTGGTGAATATGTGTTTGAATCAAATTTAAAATAGACCTAAACGTCATTGTTGATCTGAATAAATTTTATCATCCCTTCCTAATTGCACCTTATAGTTTCAGTTTTCGCGTAACAGCAGGAGAGCACAGGACAATTGGGTGAACTCATTGGTGTAGCTTTTCAGAATACATTAAAAATAGTATCAATCAAATCAGATATGAGTTTAAATCTTTGTAAACAACTAAGAACAGGCATTCTTAGCTTAGTGCTGCTCTCATCGTTCAATCTACAAGCGCAAAATATTCAAACTCCACTATTGTTGACGGGTAATCCAACCATACAGTTTCCAGCTTCTGTGCTAAAAGCTAAGCCGTTGGATGTTCTTTCATTGGTGCAAGTCTCCGGAAAAACGATTCATATCACAGATGGTGATGGAGTGGAATACATTAATGTAACTGCTCAACCAGTTTTTAATTTTACTGTTGGTGGTGCTTTGGGAAAACACACCATCACCATAAAAGATAAAAAAAATAACATCGTTTCAACAGTGAGTTTTGAAGTCGATGCCACAACATCCATAAACGATGGAGGGTACTATAAAGAAATGTTCGACTTGTTCTATACCAGCATGCAAACCGATACCGGCAGCGTAAACTGGAACGGATCAAAGTACCGATACTTTGTTCCGTGGGGGTTAGATCATTGCCACACCTTGAAAGGCCTCAAATATTTTTATGGTTTTGGAGCCGAGTTTGTTGATTTAATGCGTGAGGCGCAACGCGAAGATGGCATGATCTGGAGTTTCGTAGAACACATGAGTAACATGGACTATTTCAAAAGCCGCGATTCGGTGATGGGCTACACCCGTAAAATTGGCGACAAATATTTTGTGCGTCAACCCACCGAAAACCATCCGGAATACATTTATGTAAAAACAATTTATCAGGTCTGGAAATCATCCGGTGATGAAGTATGGATGAAAAAGAATTTGAACTCAGCTCAACGTGCTTTGGATTATTGTATGAACGACCCGGCACGTTGGAGCAAACGCTTTGGCTTATTAAAACGAGTCTATACCATCGACTCGTGGGATTTTCAAGTAGACGATGAATACACGCCTAATATTGGATTAACCAACACCATGATCATCGATCCGGTAAAATCAAAGTTCGGAGTTTTCTTTGGCGACAATACTGCCTACGTAATGGCGTGTAATCAATTGGCAGAAATGTATGAACAAGCGGGCATGATCACTGAAGCAAAACAAATCAGCTTGCGGGCAACGGAAATAAACAATCGCTTAAACGCACTTTCGTGGAACGGAAAATTTTATACTCACTTTATTGATGAAGACATAACCGTAAAAAGAAATTTAGGTGTAGATGAAAAATCACAATTCGCACAATCTAATGCTTACTCGCTCAATCGTGGAATAGGCCACGAAAAAAGCAAGGCCATCATTGAATCGTATATTAACTTAAAAAATAATTTACCAATCGGTTCGCCTGGCGAATGGTATGCCATCTATCCTCCATTCGAAAAAGGATTTGGAGGGCACGGTGATCGGTGGCAGTATATGAATGGTGGTGTAGGTGGCCATGTGGCGGGGGAACTCGCTCGTGGTGCTCTTGAAAATGGCTACGAAAAGTATGGCATCGATATTCTTGAACGCATGTTTGAGCTTGGCAAAAAACACAATAACAAAATCTATTTTTCATATACCGGTTCAATACCTCCACCTCCCCCTGCACCAACATTCAAACTGCTAAACATTCAACAGTTTGCTAACATGGACACATGGAGTACAGGTGGAAAAAATTCTTTACCGTGGATGAATTCAAAACGTGCAGGAGACGATTTACGCAAGATGCCAGCTGGAGAACAAACCTTAGCAAACATTCGATTTAGCATAATCCATCCGGAAAAGAATGATCGCAAAGCAGTAGTAGCAGTATCAAAACGAAAAGGGTATCCGACACAAGTCGAAATTCCTGTAAATCAAACTGCGGCTTCTATTTACCTGTTGCATACTTCCAGTAAACCCACTTCCGAAAATGTTTCTGGTGCTGTTTCACTGGTCTATGCCGATGGTACAAAAGCAACACGATATATGTTGATGGATAAACAACTTACCTACTGGTGGTTCTCAGAACTAAAAACCGATTACTCTGGCATTGCCTGGTATGGATCAAACGAGGTAAGTAAAGGCGTAGGCATAAGTTGGTGTGCCATTGACAACCCACAACCTGATAAGGTGATTTCAAAAATCATTTTACATTCGGCAGAAGATGAAACCATTTACACGGTGATCGGAATTTCTCTTGCTGATCGGCCACATTATGTTCCGGTAAATCCCGTGTCGTATGGCGGGCCAGATAATTGGGCAGCAGCAACAAACATGGCTGCCTTCGTTGAAGGACTGGTTGGTATAAAAGATTCTCCCGGCACAGAAAAATATTCCGTGCCTACCCTTTCACCACGATGGATTGAAACCAAGTCAGATACAATACACGCTACAGTTCGGTATGCTGCTTCCAACGGCTACGTAGCATACACTTATGTTTCTCAGTCTAATCAAAAACAAATTCACCTAACGGTTACCGGCAGTGGCGAAAAAATAAACTACCACATACTTCTACCCGAAAATACAAAGCCAGTATCCGTAACCGAAGGCGATAAAATTATTCCGTTTACTATCAATCAAATTGAAAAGTCTTCGTATGCTGATTTCGCACTAGAGGGCGGTGCAGTGAAAAAGATAAAGGTGACACTTCAATGAAAGATTACGAAAGGCTAGGTGTTCTAAAAGCTTAATTAAAACGAGCAATGTTTGAAACAAGGTTAAAGACTTCCATAATCAAAATCGAATACTAAAAGTAGTGCCAATATTAACCTCGCTTTTTACTTCAATGGAACCACCCAATGCTTCTACCTGTGCTTTTACCAAATGCAGTCCTAAGCCTTTCCCTTCTACGTGATCGTGAAAACGTTGATACAAACCAAACAGCTTCTTTTCATAGAGTGAAAGATCAATGCCAATACCATTGTCGCGAACAACGAGCAAAACATTACCTTCCTGCATCTGGCTTTCTATACTCACAACCGGATCGCGTTTACTTGATTTATACTTTAGCGAATTGCTAATCAGATTGTATAAGATACTTTCAATGTACTGGGGAAGGGCAAAAACAACTGGCACTTCTTTAAAGTTGAGTTCAATTCTTGCATTTGATTTCAATATCTTATCCTGAAGCATACCCGTGATGCGTTCGAGTGTCTTATCAAGAGATACCTGTTCAAAAGTTCCAAGTGTGCCTTTTCTGATTTCCAGAATTTTTCCTAAATCATGAATTACCTCATCGAGTTCAACACTTGACTTAACCATTTTCTGAACGATCATCTTTTGTTCGTCTTCATCAACATTCGGTAACGAAAGTAAATTACCTAGTCCCAAAATCCGCGCAACTGGCGAGCGAAGATTGTGCGCTGTAATAAACGTAAACTGCTCAAGTCTGTGGTTTTGATCAATTAATTCCTTGTTGGATTCTACTAAGTCTTTGGCGCGAATGGCTACCTCTGTTTCAAGCCCTTCAGAGTATTTTTTAAGTTCTTCATGCTGCTGTTGAATAACTTCTTGTTGCGACTGCAATTCTTCATTTTGCGAAACCATCTCTTCGTTTTGTGTGGCAATTTCACGGGTACGTTCCACCACTACACGCTCAAGATTTTCATTCTGCTCCTGTATATACGCTAATTTTTCACGTTGTGCTTTCGCCTTTTCAATGCGCAAAACATTTATACGATCGGCCAGCGCCAAAGAAAGCAAAAGTCCTTCGGCAGCAGTTCCTATTAACGTAATGTTTTCAGTGAACTGGTTCGCTGGCAATAATCCGTTTATAAACAAAACGTAGCCAATGCCTGACACTAAAAATATTCCCCATGCTACTACATAAAACCGTGCGCTCTTTACACCAATTCGAAGAGACACAATACCTACAACAATAAGATAGAGGCAGACCAAAAATGTTTCGAGTTGACAAATAAGATTGCTGTAAAAACGTTGTCCTGAAATATTTAAAATGATGACCAATGCACTCACCGCATAAAATCCATAGAAACCTAAATGAAGTTTGGGTAAGTTTTCGCGTGTTGATAAAAATGAACTTGAAAACAATATCATACCCGCGCAGACAATAGCCGTGAGACTATAGGTGTATAAATTAATCTCGGGTGTATTCGGCCAGAGGTATTCGAAACCCAGACCACTTACCATCATATCGTTTAATAACAATACAACAAAAACGTAGAGAATGTAATATAAATAAGTACGTTCTCGAACGGCCAGATATATAAACAAATTATATAGTAATAGGGCCACCATTAATCCAATGAACATTCCGAAAATAATTTCTTCAGCTCTGTAGGTAGAAAAAATAACTTCAGGCGTAGCAATACTTAAGGGCAATTCAATACTCTCATCACTTTTAAATCGCAGATAGAAAGTAACCGATGAGCTTGTGGAGCCTGGGAGCAATCGAAACAAAAAAAAGTTATCTTTTATATCCCGTGTACGTATTGGATGAAGTGAACCCGTTCGTCTTACATTATAGCTTCCTTTTAATGTCGGTTCAAAAAACTCAATATGATGCATAACAGCTTTCGCTATTCGCAATACACATGCTTCTCCTGTTGTGTTCCGTATGGTGAGCTTGCACCAAATGGCAGAGGTAGTGTTACCAAAATTAGGAGTTTCTGTTTTCGATTGAAGAAACTTGTGCTGAATAGAATCCCTTAAAACATCGCGTATGCTAAGGGTGCTGGTTTTGTCTTCAAAAAAAGAAACTGACTGGCCTATAGGAAGCACATCTGATGAATTTTCGAAATCGATAATCGTTTGGCTGGATACGATTTTAGGGAGCAGGATAAAAAATAATACGATCGCTTTGACGCTCATCATTATATCATCTGAAATTCAAAATGAGAATTGGAGTTCTGAAGACATTTGCCAACTGCGGGATAAGTGAGACGTTACAAGTACTTCCATAAATTAGATAGTAAAACTGCTAAGATATTTAACAACCAACAACATTTTTTGTTCATAAGATAGCAGCTGGGAAACCGTAGTGTAACGTGCTTTCATAAAAAAGGCCATAAAAGGTCTAATTTACAGTTCCAACTTGCTTTCAGAATTCTTAGAAATGTATCTGGTAGATATCAAACTATGTGAGTGTAGATGATTTTTACTCTCGTCCTAAACCATTATACAAAGCGATTAGGTTTTAGAAGGGTGATGCCACAGAACCGGTTTGAAGATACGGACATGACAAAGTCTGTACATTTAAATAAAAAGCAGAACTAGCGATCCATCACATTATACTTCATTATGGAACCTGCATTTACTTTCACATTGCTGTTTACTCCATTTGAAAGTTTTAACGCAGCCAGCTCTTTACTAGTGTGAGCAGTGCTTGCGTTTAAGTTTTCTATGTCTAGTCCATCAAAATTATTTACCTCTACGCCATTGGTGAAAAAGTCTGGAAGCGATTCGCCCCAGACTATTGACAATCCGGTTAACGAAAGATTCTTAACATGTTGCGCATAGAAGCCTGGTATATCGTGCTTAAAAAGTGCTAAACTTTTTGATGCTGCAGGACGCACATCAAAGTTGCCACCATAGGTATCGGTGTACTTACCTTTATTAATAGTAAGTTTCACATTCGTGAACGATACATTGCTAATCATGCTTTCTTCGCTCCCATAGACGATCATTCCCGTTTCACTAGTGGCCATGATGTTGGAGAATCGAATGTTACTAATGGTGCCAGCCTTGCCGCCTTCACTGTCGCTTACAGCCGATAAATGAATGGGTTCACCCTTGCCCCACCAATGCCCTGAGTGCAGGCGAGTGTGAATTATAATGTTGTCGAACAACACGTTTTCAATTGAACTATTGTCACGGGCAAATACACCAATGCCGCGGTTCGATTGATGCATCACCAGGTTGCTAAAAATTAAATTGCGAATGGGATGATGGCCATAGCCAACCCTAATACAAGCTGAACGTGAAGACAATACACAATTAGTAACCACTACATTCTCTGCATAGCCGGTATTGTTGCCCGGAAGGTCAGCGTTGATTGTTGAGTCTCCTGGCATTTTGCCATCGCCAAAACCGGTAACGATTATTGCATCGTCACCAGCGGAAATATAACAATCAGAAATGCGCACATTTCTGGAATTGGTGCAGTGTATTCCATCGCTGTTTGGTATGAGTGGATTAGTTTCTATGCTTACACCTCGAAACTCTGCCTTATCACAATCTTGTAAACGAACTGTCCATTCGGGTGTATCATTCAAATGAACATCCGTAATCGTAATATTTTCACAACGCTCAAAAGTCAACATCATGCCGGGACGAAATTTATAGGATATAGGACCATCTTCGAAGATGTCACCCTCTTTCATATAGGCTTCACCTTGTCGCACATATTTTCGATCCCAGTCGTGACCCATGTGTGGCTTGTCTATTCCATTCATAAAGAAGGTTCCGTTGCCATTTATTTCACCCGTGCCAGTGATGGAAATATTTACCGCATCTGCTGAATAAATTAATCCATAACGATTATACCCCTCGTTGAACAATGTCTTCTTCATGGGCTTGTAATCGATCGTATCCTGGCTGCCCAGTAATTTCGCTCCAGCTTCCAAATGAAGATTTACATTGGATAGAATTTCAATAGTTCCAGTCGAAAAAATTCCGGCAGGCACGATTACAGTACCTCCCCCGCTTTTCTTACACGCCCGTATCGCATCGTTAATGTAGGTAGTGTTCATTGTCTTCCCATCTGCCTTTGCTCCAAAATCGGTAATAACAAAATTATGCGTATTGGTTTTCTGTTGACACGCCATAAATAGAATGGCAACAAGGCTAAAAATAAAAGTCTTTATCATATCACATTTTTTTAGATTCAAATTAATTTTTACCAACTGTTGTCACCGTTACAATAGATCGTTCCGGTATAACGACTGTTACTTTATTGTTTTCAATTAGTGCTTCACCCTTCTTCACACAATTTGAGTCTCGGTTCGTAAAATAATAGGCTACCTTTTTTCCGTTGATGGTATTTGGAAAGCCAGCTAGATGAATAGTCAGGGAAACATTTGTTTCCACCATCGACATTCCAACAAAGGTAAAGTCATCTGCTGCAGGTGATACAAAGGCAGTCCGATATATATTTTTTAGCGAGTCAGTCCAGTTGGCGTACACATGATCTACTTTTTTCTGGTCAATAGACACACGAACAAATCCAGGTCTGATAAACTTATAAAAATGCTTGGCGGCATAGTAGCGAGGTTTACTTTTATATGTCCAATGAATAGTATCGGTTTGAAATAAACCATAACGTGCCCAAGTAGAATCGTGAACATGGTAGTTGTCGAAAGCATCCCATGCCATTGCGCCTGTTATACCATCGTTCAACGATTTAAGTAGTCTGCGTGCCGATCGCCACGCAAACTCAAATTCAATTTCATTACTTTGATCTAAGTCGCCATACTCTGTTAGCCAAAAACTTTTGTTTGCATAGGCTGTAGCTTTCGTACTCTCCATGAAAATATTAAAGTTACTTTTCTGATCTACCCATCCATTTTGTGAATCCGCATCGCCACCATTTCCATACGTATGCCATCCAAAGCCTTTAACGCGAGGAGCATATTGTTCATTTTTCAAAATATCCTCCAGTCTTTTCGGGTTCAGACTCGAATCGTCCATGACCACAACAGGCAAATTCTCGAAACCGTTTTTCTTTAGTTTTTCCATCATGGCAACAAATGCCGGGTAGCAATCTTCATCCAGAAATCTGGGACCTTCCGGGAAACCTAAATCAGTTTCATTGAACGGCATGAAGAGAGAAAACTTTAAGCCTTCCTTCTCTCTCGCCCATTTTAAAAGCGTAACGGCCATCTCTGCATACGCATCAAAATTTTTCAATCGTTGTTGCTTTCCATTATGATCAGTTGCCCAACCCGCATCAATGGCACCACTGATGTTGAAAATAGGTTCAATACCCTTAGCGTTAAAATAGCGAAAGGTTGCCCAGGCATCTTTGAATACTGGAGAGGTATATACTTTTTCCAGATATTGCTCCGGAAATGATCCGTCTGGCTGTTGCATTTTCGGATCAAGCCAATCGGCACGACCGTAGCAATCAAAACGAATAAGGGTGCTGCCCAAGTCATCGACCAAACTATCAATAGTTGGTTTTAGATTTTCATTGCGCCATTGTGCAGGCGTTATGTTCACGCCAAAGCCATCGATAGTTTGAAATCTTTGAGCGGCATTGATGGTAAGCTTCTTATTTATGGTTGGTACAGAAGTAATTGTATGTGCTAATTCTTTTCTACATCCTGTAAGTATCAGGCTGAAAAAAAATAGGATAGGTAATGCGGTTCTCAAATGGTTCTACTTGGATAGTACTACTTCAGTCGAAAGGTTACCCCTCCGATGAAATTACTCCTTTGGTCATATGTATAGCGAACATGCAATGACACCTTTGGCGTAAATGAATAACGAGCACCTGTATGAATAGGTAGTATAGTATACCCCATAACTATATCAGGTAGATTAGCTGCTTCTTCTACAGAAAGTAATTGCCTTCTGTATCCCATACCGAGTCCTGCATAGATATCCAGGTTTTTAACCGAAATCAATTTATTGAAATGATAGAATCCTGAAATGGCCACAGTTGTTTCTTTTATTTTTTCAGAATATTGGCCTGATCTTGACCCCCAACTGCCACCCATCGAAACACCTAGCCCAATTTCATCGCGTAGGAAACCATGTTCAAGTTCAACATAAAAAGCCGGAGAATACGAGCCTTCTGCATTGTAGGTGTAGCTAACAGAATAATTTCCAACATTTGGAAACCCAACTCCTGCACTTAACAAAAAAGATTTCTTATTGAAAGAACCGCTATTGCGTACATTGTAAGGGGAGTCATAAAATGATGCTGCATCCTGTGCATAACAGTTTGCCATTAGCCCAAGACTTAAGGTGATTACATAAATCGCTTTCATATCAAAGGAATTTTACATTAAAATGCTAATTCCAATCCAGGTAGGCATCCTGTTCTACCATGCTTGATAGGCTGGATGAAAATCGATTTGTACTCCATACAATATTCTAAATTTATTTTAAAACAGTGCATGAGAAATATATCCATCAATCAACAACAATTTATTATCTGATAGTATCTTGATTTTATCAACATAGTAATTGTCAGGACAAGACAGGATGACTTTTGAACCACAAACGCGTATGTTTCAAAAATGAAAATGACTGCAATCCTTACTATCTCTGTTTCTTTCTTTTGCAATTTAGGTCACGCGCAGGTTGCACAGTCTGGCAAAGTTGAAGTGTATAATAATCGCCCAACCATTTTCATCAACAACAAGCCAGAGTACCCTATGATCTACTCCCTCACCGATGTGCCGGGTGGCCGGTGGTCGTGGGAGGAAGTGCCGCGCTACAATATGAAATCGTTTTGTAATCTCGGCATCAAACTCATTCAGGTTGATATTGCCTTTGATCATGTGTGGAAAAAAGACGGATCAATTGTATTGGATACCGTGCAGCGGCAACTAAAGGGTGTGCTTGATATTTGTCCAGAGGCAGCCATCTTTATTCGGTTTCATGTCAACCCGCCTAAGTGGTGGCAGAAAAAGTTTCCGGAAGAAAATACAGCGTATGCTGATCGTGAGGCTAAACCGGATATTAACTGGGGCTTGCAGCGCATCATTGAAGATGATGAAGAAACACCAACACGATTTAGTCTCGCTTCAGAAAAATGGAAAACGGAAGCCACTGAAAAATTAAAGGAGCTTTTATCGAAACTAAAAACCATTCCTGAGGCAAATGCACTTATTGGCATTCAGGTAGCCGGTGGTGTATATGGTGAATGGCACTATTGGGGTTTTATAGAAAACGAACCCGACATGAGTAAACACATGCAAACCTATTTCAAAAACTGGCTGAATGAAAAATACAAAACCAATAAGGCATTACAGCAAGCATGGAATAATAAAAGTGTAACGCTCGCAACCGCGGAGCCTCCGTCACTAACCGAAAGAACGGAGACAAAAGCAGGTATTTTCCGCGATCCATTAACCGAACGAAATGTAATTGATTACTACGAAGCGCAACATCAGGTTGTAGCAGACGATATCATACATTTCTGCAAAGTGATAAAAGAAAACTGGCCACGACCGATTATTACCGGTGCTTTTTATGGATACTTCTACTCGTTGTTTGGTCGCGATGCCGCGGGTGGTCATTTACAATTACAACGCGTGCTCAACTCTCCACACATAGATTACCTTAGTGGGCCCGGCACCTATTATCCAAATGCTGTTGAAATGGGCGATCCTTATCGCTCGCGAAGTTTGATCAATTCCGTTACACTTCATGGTAAATTGTGGTTAGACGAAATGGATCAGCAAACTCCTCTCCTTCCCTTAAAGGATAAAAATTATAAAGAGAGCGTTGATAAAAGTGTTGCACAAGTCAGGCGCAACGTAATGTCTACTTTATCGAAAGGACAAGGATTGTGGTTTTACGATTTTGGTCCATCAGGATTTAATGGAGGGCAACGGCTAAATGACCACGGAGCATTTGGTTGGTGGGATGAGCCGACCGTTCGCGAGAATATCAAACAACTAAAGAAACTGGGAGATACACAATTGCACAAACCCTATCAAAGCGATGCAGATGTGTTATTGGTTCATGACACTGAATTATTTTATCACATGGGCAGCGATAAAAAACAGACTGCCATTACCCATTGGGGAAACAACTGGCCTACGATTGGTATTTTTAAAAGTGGTGTTGTACACGATGTGATACATGTGGCTGATCTTGATAAGATTAATCTAACGCACTACAAAGCAATTGTATTTGTAAATACCTTTTTGTTGAGTGCTGCGCAAAAGAAACTCATTCAAGATAAAGTTGCCAAAGCAAACCGTCATCTCATCTGGATGTATGCACCAGGCTATAGCGATGGCAAAAAACTGAATACCTTAAACTTAATTGAAACCACGGGAATAGAAATTGAAAAAATACAACCAGCAGATCCCGTGTCGATAATTGTAAATCCTTCTATTGTAAAAGACACTTTCTCCGTTTGGAGCTCAGTAATCAATCCACTGTTTATTGTTAAAGATTCAAAAGCTGAAAGTCTCGGATTGATTTCCGGAACAACACAAACTGGGTTTGCAAAAAAGAAGCTAAAAGAAAGCACATCTTGGTTCATCAGCTTGCCTCCTGATAATCCTAAACTGTGGCAATACATTTTTAAGCAAGCAGGCGCACATATTTATCACGAAAGTGAAGATGTTTTTTATGGGGGCAACGGCACACTTACGATACATACAAAAGCGGGCGGAACAAAAACAATACAACTTAAAAATGGAAAAAGTGTTTCCTTAGAACTTCTTCCTTTCTCTACCACCATTGTAAATCCTGAGACGGGAGAAATTTTACTAAAATAATCTATGCGGCATACTTTACTTCTCACACTACTTGCATTCCAAACATGTTTGGCGCAAGAAAAATTAACAACTATATACCTACCTACCGAGGAATCTCTTGCCACACGGGAAACCCCCGGCTGGTACGGTGATGCCAAGCTTGGTATTTTTATCCACTGGGGTTTATATTCTGTGCCGGGCTGGGCAACGCCAACCACAACACCAGATAAAGTAACAGACTGGAGAGCATTCTATAAAAATAATCCGTATGCTGAATGGTATTTAAATACACTCCGAATAGAAGGCTCCCCTACGCAGGCACACCATCGCGAAACCTACGGCAAGGACTATAACTACTATGACTTTGCATCGGTATTCAACGAGCAAAATAAAGGCTGGAAAGCGCAAACGTGGGTTTCTTTATTTAAAGACATCGGTGCAAAATACATTGTTATTACCTCCAAACATTCCGATGGCTTTACGTTGTTTCCAAGCCGCACTTTGCATCCTTTTATGGACAAGGCATTGATCAATTCATCGCGTGATCTGATAGCCGAGCTTGAAAATGAAACCCGCAAGCAAAATTTAAAGTTTGGAGTTTATTACAGTGCTGGGCTTGACTGGAGTTTTTACACCAGCCCAATAACAAATTTATGGCCCGATCTTTTTAAGAGCATGCCACAGTCGGTAGCATACACCGGTTACGTTGACAATCACTTTTACGAACTGATCCATCGATATAAACCCGATGTTCTCTGGAACGATGTGAATTTTCCTGCTGGGGGAGATATGCTGGGCATCATGGCTGAACTCGTTAATCACAATTCAAACGCTGTTTTTGATAATCGTTGGAATGGTGGTCTAAGTAAACAAACCATTCTTAACCTTACTGATTTTGATACTCCCGAATATGTCGTTTATGACTCCATTACCGAACGCAAGTGGGAAACCTGTCGGGGTATTGGCTATTCATTTGGCTATAATCAAAATGAAACAGATGAACATCTTCTCTCCTCTGACGAGTTGATTGATATGTTCGTTGACATTGTGAGTAAAAATGGAAACCTTTTACTCAATGTTGGGCCGCGAGCAGATGGATCCATTCCTGAAAATCAATTAAAACGATTGACTGATCTGGGGAGTTGGATGAAAATTAACAGCGAAGCGATATACGATACAAAGCCGTGGAAAATTCCAGCAATGAAACTCGCGGACGGAACGCGTATACGATTCACTCAAAAGGAAAACTCTTTGTTTGTCATTCTACTAGATCAACCTAAAAGCAAAACACTATTTCTACCGAATATCTCAATGTCAAAAGAAAGTAAGGTAACTCAGTTTGGACAAAAGAATGTTTCATTGAAATGGCAATCAAAGAATAACGGAATTGAAATTATTCTAAATTCTTCGCAAGAGAATTTTGCCTCGGTAGTTAAAATTGCGTTACATCCATGACCGATCCAAGTTAGAAGCGTAAATACGAACAAACTCAATAATAAAAAATCAACGGTTCAAGTGCAGCCAAATGAACTTCGAGATTTTAATGAAATATTTTTTACTTCACCACCGTCATCTTTCCCTGCATCACCATAGCATGACCCGGATAGGTACACAAGTATGTATAGACACCGGGTTTTGAAGGCGCAACAAAATAAATCGTTTCTGACGCACCGGGCTGAATGAGATTGGTGTGATATAAAATTTTTGCCGTCACTGGTATGTAATTCATTTGCGATCCCTTCAAGCCCATGTTAAACGCAAGGTCACCAACTTCGCGTGCCGTGCCGGGTTCTACTAAAGCAATATTGTGTGTCATATCATCATTGTTGCTAAACACCAATTTTATTTTGCTACCCGCCTTCACTTGTATTTCATCTACACTATATTTTAATCCGGGTTTTGTGCCGAGTGAAATAACCTGGTCAGGCTGGAACCATGTAGATGGCATTTTAGTATTGCGCTTCGCAGCTATGGTCTTTTTAACCGGTTCCGTTTTCAGTTTTGCAGCGGTTGTTGTTTCCTTTTCTGGCATCATCGCGTGATGCTGATGTACCTTCTGGCTTTCCGTGAGTTGTATCTTTTCTCCGGAAGGAATTGCATTCAGTGTATAGTAGCCCACATTATGCAATAAGTTATTTCCCTGAGCCGAAAGTAAATCATTAATTTTCACTTCGTGTATATAACCTTGGCGGAAGTTGTCTAGTACCAATCGCACTTTCAATCCATCTTCTGATATGATCAATCCTTTAATCGGGCTACCTTCCATGTTGATAATCTCACTGCCATAGTGATGGTGGTAGTGATAGGTAAAACCATTCACTTCATAGTGTGCTGCATTTTGCGCCATTTTTTTATCGACAGGCAACGTGAATTCAAGTTCCAGTCCATCAGGCTTTGCACTAATGTTTTTTATTTCAAACGGTGTTTTACCTGTCCACACCAAACGTTGCAAAGCATAAAGTTCAGGCCCTGTGCTCGACCAGCCACGGCTTGTCATACCTCCAAACATAGAGCCATCGATGCCCCAGCGCAAGCGAAGTAAACCCGAAGCAAATCCTTCCCGAAACGGAAAGCAGGCACCTTGATATTTGCCGTTTACTTTTTCCAACGTCATGCGCATTACTTTAGAGTGCCCTTGGTCGCTCACAAAATATTGGCCGGCAAACGGGCCGAATGCACCTTGCGTTGTATCTTCCACAATATCGGCTGTAGAAATGCCCATCAACCCTTGGGGAAACCAAACGGCAGGGAGTTTTAATTCTTTGATTTTTTTGGCAGCCTCATGCATGGGCTGACCGTTGTCCACAATAGCTAAATCAGCGCGCGTAAGTTTCAATGGCGATTCGATTTCTTTCGTCCATCGCAAACCACCGGCATTTCCGGCAAAGTCACCCTTTTCTAAATGTGTGATGCGGCCTGAGCCAACCCAATCACCTTGATTCTCCGCATAGAATACATCGTTAGCAGAATTGACCATCACGCCCGCTGGTGATCTCAATCCTGTGGCAATAGGTTCCATTGTGCCGTCTTCTTTTATTTTCAGCAACCAACCATGCCATTTGCCAAGACCTTCGCCATAGCCAATCCATGCAACGTTCAGTGTTACATACATGTCTCCATTTTTATCAAACACAGGGCCGTAAGCATATTCATGATAGTTACCACTGAGATCAAACTTGTAAATCGATTCGTATTTATCCGCGCGGCCATCGCTGTTGGTGTCGGTAATTTTTGTAAGCTCTCCTCGTTGGGTTGTATAAAAAGATCCATTCCTGTAATTCAATCCAAGTGTTTCATGCAAGCCTGAAGCGAAGCGTGTGTAGTGTGGCTGTCCGCTTAACATGTAGGGATTATCAATCATCCATATTTCTCCCCTTCGCGTGCAAACTGCAAGGCGTCCATCTGATAAAACCGCAATGCCACCTACTTCCAACTTCACATCTTCCGGAATGGGTATGGTTCGCAATTCATAAAAATCTTCTTCTGTCTGTGGCAGCTGCGCCCACATTGTGATGGCGACAAGAATGATAAAAAGTGTGATAGTATATTTTTTCATAAGATTGTAAAGCTTGCGTCTCGCGAATTACCAAATAATAGTGTAACTGATGATTGATCCAATCTTAGCATTGTATTCTAAGATCAACTCACTTTTGTTTCCGCTGTTGCGGATGGTTGGTTTTACTTTTCCTTGGGGGATATACTGAATGTAATAGCGATTGTCCACCACAAAAATATTCTCGGCTACTTCTTCAATGGAATTTCCTTCGCCCATACGCACCATTAGTATTTCTGTTGGTGGTAAACTTTTAAGAGAGAGCGTGCGTGTGATTCCGTTGACCAATGTGTTTGGCATAAAGGCATCTTCAAACACTAAACCTTTATAGTGATAGTGAAAGGCGGGATAACCTTTAATATCGAGTGTCATGCTTTTATATATCAATTCACTTTTATCATTCAAAGAATCAGGCAATGCATTTTTTTCATTCGATAGTATTGCAAATGGGCATCGCCCCGTCTGTGAAACTGCCGCACCAAAAGGCGATGCTGTTTGTGGCTCGCCACGTTCATGCCACATATCCGTAACATTCAAAAACTCGCCATGCCATGTTTTTAAAAGCGCAGCCTGATTGAGGTCATACATATAATGTGTACCACTAACATCCCCCACCGAAATAACGTGTGTGCGTTTCTTTCCATTTAATTCAGCAAATGAACGGATCAATTCGGGCGAGCCGGAAGCCTTTACCGAAATTATTGGAGTGGGTGAAGATTTTGGCAAGGAAGTGGGAACATGAAGAGCAACCGGACGAGCATTTACTTTGCTAATGAACAAGCCTACACCTGTGCTGGCCCAGGAAAAGTTTTTTAGGTAACCCAGTTTAAAAGAGTGCGCTCCCGCTGTGAGGTCAATGGTTGCCTCACGATCTCCAAATTCATTGCCGGCTTTAATGATTTCCTTTCCATCAATTTCCAATTTGCCCATGCCGTGTTTTTTCAATTTAAACAGATAGGTGCTGTTTTCAGGAACGGTAATTTTTCCGGTGAAGAGCAAACACATTTTGTTGGGGTTATCTGCCAACCGACTGTCGATAGCATCGGCACTTCCTTTGCGTGTTAGTTTGTCAGGAGTTGCTTGCTCAAAATTTTGAAAGTCGCCTTCAAAGTATTCATACTGCACATCGCTTATTGTTGCTTTAAACTCATTGAGCAAAGCATATTCAATATTTCTAAACGCAACTTGTCCATGATCGCCTTGAATCATTAATGGGCCAGATGCTCTTTCATCAGTAAAAGCAGCGGCACGTGTTGGCCCGCTTAACACTACGTTCTCTTGCACTACTATTCCATTCAACATTACCTTTATAAATCGTGCGGGTTGAATTTTTTTACCTGCCTCATCAAATTTTGGTGCCTGAAATTCAACCTCCAGATGTTGCCACAAACCTGGTGCAAGACATGCGTTGGTTCGAGCAGGATGGCCATCATATCCCTGTCTACCTTCTGGCATAGCCTCGTTCCACCGTTCGTAAATACTGGCGCAATCAGACGAACGCGGTGTCTTTACACCCCAGCTATCAAACAATTGAATCTCGTAACGTCCTTGAAAATAAATTCCGGAGTTAGAACCTTTGGGCAGCATAAAATCAAGCGAAAGAATGATATCGCTATGCTCCAGTTGAGTGAAGAGATTAGTACCTGATTTATAGCGATCGTCTTCTGTAAAATCATTAAAGAGTATTCCTGTTCCTTTTGTCGTTTTTAATTTATTGCTGGCAAAGTTTCCGCTTGCCTTGCCGACAATTTTCCAATTCTTTGCTGGAACATTAAACACAGAAACATCTTGAAGATTGAGTGGTGTGAGTTTATAGGTTTGTTGCTGGGCGTTAGCGATGTACGCTAAAAGGCAAAAAAAACCGAGGCAGACTTGTCGCATAAATAAAAGTAAGTCAATTATATTATTCAAAATTTATTTCGTGATTATGAATCAAAGGCAAAGTATAATCTTTTATCTCGTTCGCTTAAAAAAATTACCATAATCGTTTACAATATTTTTATTTTCACTTCTTTAAACAAAACCTTCATATCCATTTCTCCATGCAATTGCAGGGCAAATTTACCTTCCAATCTACCACTATCATTTCTTAGGCGAGCCGTTTCTTTTCCGTTTACTTTCACAATTACATTTCCTGCTTTTGCTTCTATTGTCATTTCGTTCCATTCATTGGGTTTATACCAGCTCTTTACATCTTCTGGTTTCGGTTTAACCACCCATTGGCGTCCCATTGTTTCATATAAACCTCCTGCATCTTGGTTAGGATCGATCTCTGCCTGAAAGCCACGCACACCCACTATTCCACCAATTTCTTCAGCCCGAAAATAAAGACCGCTGTTTCCTGCAATAGCCTTGTAAGTGACGCTGATGATAAAATCTTTATACGACTTATCGGTAACCAGCAATCCATGTCTGGGGTCTGATTTTTCTGACGTTCCAATTAATACTCCATCTACTACTTCCCATTTTCCACCCGGAATAATATGCCATCCCGTTGTATCTTTTTTATTGAAAAGAGGCTGCCACGATTGAGCCTGCGCATTCTGAATGCAGAAGCTAATTAAGAACATTAAATAGAAATGTTGTTTTTCCAGATATTTTCGCTTGACGTGTTTACAATCAAAACCTCTTATTGTACTGCCCTTTTAAATTCAAGAACAAAAGGATAAAACGGTATTACATTCGCTACCTCATTTTCTCAATTACTAATTTTTAGGAAATAATTATCAAAAAGTAATGAGGGCCAAAAGAACAAATACAAATTTTATTCTCATTGGCCTTTATACAGATTTAGATTCAAGGCATTCTATTGAAATTCTCATACTTGATATTCCAATCACCATTTTTAGGAAAACCGGGGGCATTCCCTTTAGAACCATCCCAACCTCCCGCCATCATTGCTACAGCTGTTAACAAACCTCCGTTTGATGGAAAATAGGGGAAAGGTCCTCCCGTTGCCAAACCATGCTCATCGAACTGAAAGCCTTGAGAAGAATGCAATAGCATTTCAATGGCCAAATCGGGATTGCCCGTTCGTGCGGCAGCCATCGCTATCATTGGAAAATCCCATCCCCATGTTTTATTGAAATTCCAATTAGAAATTACTTTATTTAATGTTTTTTTGAAGGAAATAGTATCCACACCATCGCCTGGCAACATTCCGAAAGTGCCGATAAGGCCAGGGTGCTCGAACGTATATTTCGTCCACATGCTATCGATGTTTTCATGTGTAACGTAGGTGCTATCAACTTGAGGTAAGGGCGCTAATTTTTTAAGCACATCATCCCATTTCTGTTCCCTGTTCAATCCCAAACGCTCCTTCCAAACTTGTGCTGTACGCAATCCAAAGCGCCAGTAGCTAAGTTCGAAACTCGGATTAAAAGTGATTTCCGATTTAGTGTTTTCAGACATAATGAACAATGGTGGTCCTAGAATATAGCGGTCATTTATTTTTTCGTAGTGGGCGTAGTCTGCCATAAAATCGGCTGATTCAAAAACTACGTCATCCCATTTTTCAAGTGTTAGTTTAGACGGGTGTAACCGATAATCTAATTCGGCAAAATAAATAGGATGTGGCTGTTGCCAAATCAATAGTGCATGTATCTCATGAGGCCATTCACGATCGAAATTAGCAGTACACTTTGGCCAGCGTGCTCCTTTGTAACCTTGTTGGGTAGCGCGTTTTTTGGAGGTCTGTAAAAAATCGTTAAAAACATGAAGACTTTTATTAAATAAAGGCCATCGGTTCCATAATGCATAGTGAACACCATGCCACCATATCATTTCAAAATGATAGCGTCCATACCATCCATTATTTACCAATCCTGATTCTTGTGGAGGGAATGAACCAGCTTCATTCACTTTCATTAAGTATTGAGAAAGAACAATCCTGCGCTCAAGCTCTTTCCACCTTTTATCTTTACTCCCCGACAAATCAATAGCAGCACCAGTCTTCCAAAAATCCGCCCATGCTGTACTACTTTCAGCGAATACTTCACGAGAAGTAATGAACTTTTGCAAACTTTTTTCAGGTGAAAATGCGCAGCTAAATTCCAATTTATTTGTCTGTACAGGTTCTAGATAAAATCGATGTGGGGATAAAATTGTGTCACTATTCAGTACACGCGCATTCGTAGTCCAGCTTAGAGAAACAAAATATTTTGTATCATCTAACTTTCTGGATATTGTAGCAGATTTGTATTTCATCTCAATTGCTGAGGTGTGCGCACCCTGTTTATGATAGTCAGAACCTCCTCCAGAATTCGAATAAGGAAAGTCAAGGAAAATCTTGATTCGACCTCTTTTTATCAAATCAGATTCCACTGTAACACCAATAACATCAGAGGTTGGATGACATGCAGTCTTCACCTTTACGGATATGCCCTCTAAAACAAAATAACTGTAAATGATGCCATTCCACATATCAATCTCCTGCCGGGTATTTTTTAAGTCATCTTGTTGAGCTGTTGTTCCGTCAGATTTTAGAATATGAAATCCTATGCGTCCCAAATTAAATCGATGCGGATTTCCTGCTAACCAAGAAGATAATACAGGCTGCTCTTCATTCCCTATGTCATATCTAACATTGCGACCGTGAGTATCCAAAGTCACCCCTTTAAAGTCTTCAATATGCTGACCCGCAGGTAATGGAAAACTGTGCCAACCCCAATGAGACAATGTATTAAACGGTACAAAAGTCTGAAGTCCTGTAATGTCGACTCCAAAGGCAAACTCTCCATTACCAACTTGAGCAGGACTTTTAGGATTACTAGTAGTCGTAATAATTTTATGACGATCCACAACTGCCTTTCGCTCTATCTTTTGCTTTGAATTATTCAAATTAATTTGTGCCGTTGCATTTAACGACATACATCCTACAATTGCGGGGATAAGAAGATTCAATAAGATTCTGTAAAGTATCGTATGTAAAATTTGCTTTCTTGACCTACATTCCGGAAAGTAAGAATAATTATATCAAGAAATCATGCTGTAGTGTCTGTTTACCTTCCGAAAAAGCAGGATAGAACAGGATTAAATTCAGGAAACAATTTCTCTACTTGCTAACTAATATATAGAGAAATCGGTATGAAAAAATTAGCAAAACTTTTGTGCATTGCTTTTTTACCAATGTGGTTGGCGTCATGCAATGGAGATGATGAAATCAAATCGTTCACGCTAACCATTACGAATGGTACAGGTAGCGGAGTATATCCGGTTGGTCAATCTGTTACCATAACCGCAATAGCGGCAGAAGAAGGGAAAGAGTTTGACCAATGGGCGGGTGATGCTGATTTTCTTGCCAATAAAACCAATGCAGTAACCACGATCATTATGCCCGCACAGGATGCCGCAGTTACCGCTACGTACCGCGAAATTGATTTAGGTGAACCGGTTGGAATAACCCTTGATAAAACAGTAAAGTATCAAACCATCGATGGCTTTGGTTTCTTTGGCGCTCACGATGTATGGTGGGGAAGTGCCTCCAACATGTGGAACGATGCATGGGGCGAGAAAGTGATAAGCGATTTAGGAATCACCATCTGGCGAAACGAATATTATCCTCCGGCTACACCTTCTGTTGGTCAAGATGCTGACTGGACAAAGCAAAAGCCTGTGGTTGAAGGCCTGAAAGCCAAAGCAGATAAGTACGGTGTAAATCTTAAATTTCTTTTCACCGTGTGGAGTCCTCCCGCTGATCTAAAATGGCAATCTAATTTTTCTTGGCCAGGAGATGCAAACGCAACACGTAACGAAGGACCCGTATCAACCAAAAACGGAGGCACGTTAAATCCAAATAAGTACACCGAATATGCAAACTGGCTTAAAGATGGAATACAATTATATAGAGATGCAGGTGTTGATCTTTATGCTTTAAGTTTACAGAATGAGCTAATGTTTACGCAAACTTTCAATTCGTGTACGTATACATTTCAATGGTACAATGATATGGTGAAAGATGTTGTGCCAAAAATAAAATCAACATACCCCGATGTAAAAATTTTCGGTGCGGAACACATGCTGGACATGGAGGGAGCGGATATAAACTGGCCCTATTTCTACCACACTAATCTAAAAGCCGATGCAACTGCTTCTGCTAACATTGATATACTGGCAGTGCATGGATATACCGATGGCGTTGCACCTTCAAGCGGATCAGGATTAGCAGAACGATGGACGAACCATCGGGAGCAATTCTCTACACCGATGAGTAAACCAGCATGGATGACCGAAACATCTGGCTATTTAGATGCATGGCTTGGCTCTGCTGACAAGCCGGGAGCGTTAAGCCTTGCGCAGGATATTCACGCAGGCTTGTATTATGGCAACATGAGTGCATGGGTTTGGTGGCAAGGCAGTGGTGATGGTGAAATTGGAGAATTTAGCCTGATGAATGGAACAACCGTAGGTAAGAAGTACTACGCATCCAAACATTTCTATCGGTACATTCGGCCTGGAGCTGTTCGTGTTAGTGGCGTTTCAGAAGACTCAAATATTTTCGTCACCGCGTATGAGCATACCACAAATGGAACACATACAGTCATTGTTATTAATTCAGGAACAGTAGCTAAAAAGATTTACCTAAGTAGTGTAGGTTCCGGTTTGCCCGATTCATTCTCAATGTACCGAACCGCAGCGGGCAGCGAAAATTGTGCACTCATTGCAACAGTAAACATGGGCAGGCTAAATAGCTTTGTATTACCTGCGAAGAGCATCATAACGCTTCAGGCCGGTGGTGATCCGCTTTAAAATTTTGCGAATGTCTGTCATCAAAGCAAGTGTAGGTTTATTGACAGGCTTGCTGCTCTGTTTAAGTTGCGCAAAAAAAGATCAGCAGATAAAACTGCATCGGGCTATTGCAAATCCTAAAAGTGAAATAATCGACTCATTATCTTGGACGAGTAAACCATCGCGCTACCCCGGCACCAACTCGGATATGCATTGGTGGACATGGGGTAGTGATAGTGCCGTGTACATTGTTGATGACGATGGAAAAAATTTTGATGGGCCGGCTCACTATGCACATGTATTAAAAATTACAGGCACTCCCCCGCACCACACGGTGGAAAGCGTTACTGACTTTCAGGAGAAGGAGTATGATTTCCGGCACAACATTCCCAATGAACTTGTGCGAAGATATGTTTGTGGGATCGTATCGATTGATTCAATCTTGTATGTGACCTTGTATGATTATGATTGGAATTTACCTGACAAAATTCTTAATCGCGATACACTCTACAACCGAATTCAAGAGTATAATCCCTGGCATCATCTTGATTCTGCGTTGGGCTATACCATGGGCTTTATTGATTCTTATTCTAAACACTACGGTGTAGCCGGAATTATTGCTTCGAAGGATGCCGGAAAAACCTGGACCAACATTCCTGATAAAAACACTCCGCGTTTTCTCGGCTCTAACTTCGCAGCTTTAGCCTTCCTTACCTTTGGGCCCGGCAATACACAAACACCTCCGGAACTTCAACCCTATGTGTACGCTATCTCAAATGACAATAACTGGGAAAGTGGGGATCATATTTTTCTCACGCGAGTACATCGCGATAGTATTTTGAGTCGATCGGCCTGGCAGTTCTTTGATGGAACTGACCAACGGCCATCCTGGACAAAAAACGAATCAAATGCTAAACCTGTTTTCACTGATATTGGGCATGCTGGCCATCCTACTATTACCTATAACAAGGCAATAGGCCGGTATATTTTATGTGTTGCCAGCGATGCAATTCCGCATAAAGAAAATGCAACTCCCGAAGAACGTAAACAATGGGATTGGGCTTCTGAAATGCAACTCTATGAATCCGTTAATCCGTGGGGGCCATGGTCAATTTTCCACAACGATCCGCAATGGGGAGGAAAAAATCATACCTGTTACCTTCCTCAAATACCAACGCCATGGTTAAGCAACGATGGTCTTTCGGGTGTAATGATGTATGCTGGTGATTATACAAACCGAACAGGTGAATATTATGGAGTGATGACTCAAGAGTTTACGTTGGTTCTTAAAAGCAAGTAAAACTCTTTCCATATAAAAGTTAATTGAAGATTTAGAGCGTGAGCATTTCAATATGAAGTATCTAAGTATTTGTTTGATCTTCTTTACTCAATTAGCAATTGCACAAAATTCAACAGACAATTGGTTTCCTTTTAACCCTACTGACTATTACAAAGCCAACTCACTAAACATGAGCGACTGGCTCGATAAGCCCGCAGGTAAACATGGCTTTCTTCAGATCAAAGGAAAAGATTTTAATTTTGAAGATGGAACACCTGTAAAATTCTGGGGCGTAAACATTGCCGGTGATGCTCCTTTTTCAGATGCCAACAAAGCAACGGAGTGGACGAACTTCATGAGTAAGTATGGCATTAACGGAGTGCGCTTTCATAAATTTACATGGGATGCTACGGATGGAATTCACTCCACACAAATTACTAACGAAAACTGGAAGCACTTCGATTACTTCTGCAACAGTCTGCGCACTGCCGGCATCTATTATAGCTGGTCGCACATCTACGGGCATCGTGTAATGAAAGCGGATAGCGCGCGATTGATAGCGTATCAGGAAGTGAAGGATACAAAATTTCCATGGTCGCATTTAAATTCCACCACGTGCTCATTGGTAAATTTTGCGGAAGACTTGCAAGCCTTGAACATAGAGCTTACGGTAAACATGCTCAATCATTTAAATCCCCTTACGGGAAAACGCTATGCAGATGATGCCGCTTTATCTTTTATAGAATTACAAAATGAAGATAATATTTACTGGTCTGCCATAGAAGAAACGTTAAAGCAAACGCCTACCTATCGAAAACTATTATGCAGAAAATTCTCGGTCTGGCTTCAGAACAAATATAAAACCCAACAGGCACTGAATGAAGCCTGGAATAATCAAGGTATGAATGCAAATGAATCGCTTGCATTGCAAAATATTTATCCACATCCCAATCATGGATTGTTTTCATATGAATATGAAAAAGCAGTGAAAGAAAATCGCAGTGTACCGCAATACATTGCCGACCGTGCTACTTTTTTATATGAAGAACAACTGTCATTCTATAAAAAATTTAGTTCCGCCATTCGTGCCACCGGATACAAAGGGGTAATTGTAGGCAGTTGCTGGCAGGCTGGTTCGGGTATCACACACTTTTATAATCTGCACACAGATTATGTAGCTGGTGCGATCGACCGTCATAATTATTCTGGTGGTGGAGAAGGACATTCACTGAAACCCGGTAAGTTTGATAATACCGCCATGGTATCGCAGCCTGGCTCGGGACTATTTAGTACAGGCTTTCAACAAGTAGCAGACCGACCTTTTCAAATTTCAGAGTGGATGAGTTTGATTCCCACCGAATGGACGGCAGAAAGTTCACCCATTATTGCAGCCTATGGCATTGGCTTGCAAGGATGGGATGCTTCGTATGCTTTCGCGATGGACTACACACAATTCACCAATACTATTCAAAGTCATGGTGTCTATAATGTAACATCGCCTACGCAATTGGCACTTTATCCTGCATTAGCCGCTATGGTTTACCGAGGTGATGTAAAAGAAGGTGACGTAGTTGCCAATCGAAATGTAAACCTCTCTGATCTTAAAAAAGGCAAACTCAACTTCGTTGAAAAAACCACACAGCAATACGATGTAAAAAGTTTTGAAGCAGGTGTTCCGATGGAAGTATTAGCCATTGGCCCCGTCACCATTTCATTTGATGAATCGATGCCAACAAAGGAAATTGACTTATCAAGGTATTGGAACAAAGAGAAAAAAGAAATTATCTCTACAACCAATCAACTGAAGTGGAACTATTCAGACAAAGGATACTTCACTATTAACACGCCTGGCACAAAAGGCTTGGTTGGTTTTGCAGCACATCAACAGCAAACATTGGGTTCGATAAAAATAACGACAAGCACTGACTTTGCAGTAATCCTGATTAGTAGTTTGGAAAAAGATAAGTCAATCGATCAAGCCAATCGAATTTTGATAACTACCATGGCGAGAGCACAAAACACTGGAATGAAATTTAGCTCCGATCGAACCCAACTCCTTGAACTGGGATCATCGCCTATTATGTTAGAACCTGTAAAGGTTGATCTTCAACTTAGCTCAACACGAAAAGGAATTGCGTATGTGCTCGACCATACCGGCAACCGAACTGGAAAGGCAATACCTATTTTGAATGGAAGAATCTTATTAGATGGCGCTGTTCACAAAGCAATCTACTACGAGATTGACTATTCGAAATAGTTATATTGATTACCAGAAGCATGTTCACTCCAAATTCAATACTCTACCACTAGTTTAGTTGATGTAGATTTATAATTCTCCGTGGTAATCCTTAAAGTATACATACCCGCAGGCAAAAGAGGCAACGTAATTTCACGTTTACCATTAGACAGTTGTTGAAGATTATAAACCAATCGCCCTTGTTGATCGTATAGTTGAAGTTGATTGCTATCGTTAAAGTTTTCAGGCAGCTCAATTATTATATTTTGTTTTGCCGGATTGGGGTAAACATGAATATCTGATTTCAATTCATCCGCACTTCCCACCACTACCGTAGGCTCTTCGGTATTCAGCACCATATACATAGCATCTTTCGGTACGCGTATTTCAACAGTACCTTCGGCATCATTACGATCTACAAAAACTTCTTTCAATTTTTCACCGTGCAGATTCAATTGAAAAGCAGACTTCACGGTTGTATTCTTTAACGTTATGCGCACGCCCGATTCAATTCCCCGCCAGGGCATTTTACCAGTATTCACCACACGAAACCCATCATGTTCAACATTATCAATTTTCACCTTGTCTGCTGTTTCCGACCAGTTTGTAGGGCGATAGACTGTGCCTATTTGCACGAGTATGTTCTCAGAAGTTTTAAGCGGTTGATCATCCATTGCCACAACGTTTACTGTGGCGTAATCATCATCACTCACAATTTTTACATCCGTTAGCATAAAGGGAGATTTTACTTTTAAGAAACCAGAAACACCTTGGGCAGAAGGGGCATCCATGGTACATATTCCGTCTTTATAATTCCAGATTAACTGACCCGTATTGCTGGTAATTTTCTTCTCCGAAAGATTCATCAACGTGTTGAGGTTAGCCGCAATAGAATTGTTGGCTGGATCACCATCATATTTAACATGCACAGGCCCTGTGAGGTAGGCAACGGGCGCCACCTCTGTTTCTTCAGGATTGGTGCTGTTGTCCCAATTGTCGCGATTAGGATCGAAACCATTTTCTTCAGATATAATCGGTATGGTATGATTCCACAATGAAGCAAGGGTTCGCTCCTCTTGTACAACCGGTGCTCCTTCATTTAAGTATCCTTTGCGATACAACAATGCGTTGGCAGGAAACATGAGTACTTGTCCGGGCACAGAAGCGGTCCATCGATGCATCGCTTTTTGTCCGCCTTCCAGATTAGTCCAATCAAAGTAGGGCAACGGATCAAGCCCGGATGTAGTTGGCACAAACCAAAAGTATCCGTCCACTCCGGTAAGCGACATGTATGCAGAGATAAGAAATGGTCCCTCCGATTGATATTTGTGAGGAAGATTCCAACCGCTCTCCGTCACGAGGAAAGGTTTATTAACAGGTTGCTTGATGTTAATCGCCAAATTTTCCGGTGTTAACAAAACCGATTTGCCTACAAACTTATGTCCGGGATCAATACGCCAGCCATTGTTCTCGCCAGTGTGCTGGGGATCCTGGTATCGGTTTACAGCCATAACATCAGCCGCGGTATTGCTGTATCGTTCGGCATCGTTCAAATAATTAGCGCTCGCTGATTTCCAGTTGCTGGCATTCACCAATTGTTTACACCCTAATGTCGTTTTGTAATGTGTTACAATTTCTTCATAAAACGCACGCTGATGCTCGGTTAGAAATTCAACTTGATCGGCCACGCGTATCGCCTTGCCTCCTGTTTGACTCTGAGTAGCTTCCCAAATAATATAAATACCCATGCGTTGAGCGGCAACATTATCGGTGGAGAGTGTAGTATTGCTCCAGGCTGCATAGGCATTATCGATTGTCGCATATTTACTGATCAGCCAATTGTAAAATGCTTTTTCAATATCCACCAATAAACTCGGCAACACCCCTTGTATGGTCCAGAACAATACACCATCCTCATTTTTAATTTGAATCAACGCTACAGCCGGATCATCCTTCAAGGCAATATTTGTATACGGATTGATTTGAGTATAGAGCACTTCCACCCATTTTTTATAGGCTTCTTTATAATCATTGTTAAAGTACATCAACGCCCACGGTTGTACGCTACCTTTATAATCGCCCAAGCCCCAACTGGCAGGAATGTTTGATACATGCCCAGCCCAAAACGGACTTATCGCGGTATAGATTCCTTCCTTTTTCATAGCCGCCACCAGCCGCCAGATGTTATTGATCTCCACCATGTCTACATCATTTATGCTGCTTCCATTTTGGGTTGCACAAATACTTCCGTGGTAGCGAATAAGGTTCACACCAATTTTAGCAAGGTATCGGGCGAAGCGGGCGAGCTCAGCATCGTCCATATTCTTGGCATTTTCACCACCATTAACAGCCCAAAATCGCATCGGCTTTCCATTAGAGGTTTCGAAGTCGCGACCATTTGTTGTTTGACGTATGAACCCATTTTCTCCGGCTACAACTTCGTTTAGATAACGCAAATCGAGCAATGCCTCAGGTGAAAAAGAGTCTTCTTCATAATCAATAATCCATTGACCTTTTATTTGGCCATGTGTGATATTGCTAAAAAAACAAAAGCTACATACTAGGATAGTAAACTTGAGGTATTCCATACAGAATACTTTACTGTTAAGATTTACTTTTTTCATAAAACTTCTTTGTCTCCCGTTAAAGTGGATTCAAGTCAAATCTTGAAAAAAAAAATTACAATACTCTCCTTTGGCATCCTGCCAGCATGAAGTGCACTAAAGTTTTTTTTAAAATATATTCTAAGCCACTAGCCTTTTGATATTACTCAAAGATACTCAATTGGTTAGCGGGGAATAGTTCTTTGTCATTTTGTTGTATTGGTTTGTCGAACAGATTTTCGATGGGTGATTTGTCGAATACGTTAATACTTACCACTTGTAGTATTT
>JANODK010000281.1:0-49284 GCA_031412655.1 Chryseolinea sp. | reverse complement strand
AAAAGCGATGAAGCCTTCAGAAGCCAGATACGTTTCAATGTAATACACTGGTTTACCAAATAATTTTTCAAGCCCCTTTCGATAAGGATCAAACGACACACCACCGTGCACATATACTTTAAAGTTAGGCCAAACTTCATGGATGTTTTTCGCCTTATTGTACTTTAGAATTTTCTCTATTAAAATTTGGATCCATGCGGGTACACCCACCAATATGCCGATGTCCCAATCGCTGGCTTTCTTTGCTATCTCATCCAGCTTCACATCCCAGTTTCTATTCTTTGCAATCTTTTTTCCAGGCTTATAAAAGTGCTGGAACCAAAAAGGCAAACGCGCAGCTTGTATTCCCGTAAGGTCGCCCTCAAAATAACTTCCGCGTTTGTTCAAGTGAGTGCTGCCACCCAGCATTAGAATTCCCGATTCAAAAATCTCAGGCTCTAAATCATACTTGGACAGTGTGAGCATCTGGCGGATACTGGTCTTCTGTATCGCCTTTGTCATTTCTTTTGTGATGGGAATATATTTCGAGGCCGCCTCCGATGTTCCCGAACTCAACGCAAAATATTTTGTTCGACCCGGCCAGCACACATTTTTTACACCCTTCAGCGACAGCTTCCACCAATCAGCATAAATTTTATTGTACGTATGGATGGGTACATTCTGCTTGTATAGATTGTAAAACGACTTATCACTTTTTTTAAACCGCTGAAGTACATCCTGAAAATCGTACTGCTTCCCAAATTCAGTCTGGCTTGCGGTGATGATGAGCTCTTTTAATTCTTTCTTTTGCAAATCGAATGGGGAAGTGTATTCCTGCTCCAACATTTCGCGGATGCGAATTCCTTTTTTAAGCAAGGTTCCAAGTATCGCCATATCTTTACGTTAACGCGGTTCTATTTAAAGTGATCAAAAATAGCAATGAATATCAATAATAACATTACCAATTTCAGGCAAAACTTACCTGCCGGGTGCAAACTGATTGCGGTCAGCAAGACCCAGCCGCTGGAAAAACTCAAGGAAGCCTACGCAGCGGGGCAGCGTATTTTCGGTGAGAATAAAGTTCAGGAGGTTGTTCCTAAATTTGAGGCGCTCCCAAAAGACATTGAGTGGCACATGATTGGGCATCTTCAATCGAATAAGGTAAAATACATTGCCCCGTTTATTCACCTCATCCACTCAGTTGACAGCACCCGATTATTGGAAGAAATAAATAAACAAGCCGCCAAAGTAGGTCGAACAATAACATGCTTGTTGCAACTTCATATTGCTAAGGAAGAAACCAAATTTGGGTTTTCAGAAGAAGAGGTGATGGAGTTGCTTTCATCGCCATCTTTCAAAAATCTACAGAACATAAAGATTGTAGGTTTGATGGGCATGGCAACATTCAGTGATAATCCGGAGCAGGTTCGAAACGAGTTTCGTAGTCTGAAAAAATTCTTTGATACCTTAAAAAACTCATCCTTGCCAAAAGGTGTTGAGATGAAAGAACTCTCGATGGGGATGAGTGGCGATTATAAGGTTGCAATAGAAGAAGGATGTACAATGGTTAGGGTTGGATCGGCTATTTTTGGAAGCAGATAAAAATCAATTTTAAATTTAATCAACACAAAATGAATGCACGTACAACATTGATGCTTGGAGCTGGATTTAGTTTATTAGGCGTTGCTATCGGTGCATTAGGAGCCCATGCGCTTAAACTCATATTAACAGAGTCTGGTCGGTTAGATACATTTGAGTTGGCTGTGCGTTATCAGTTTTATCATGCATTCGCATTGCTGGCAACAGGAATTTTGATGAACCAATTACCTGTCAAGCTATTAGAATTTGCATCACTCTTTTTTACAGGCGGTATTCTTTTTTTTAGTGGCAGTCTATATTTACTCTGCTTTACAGGATTAGGCATACTTGGTGCAATTACACCCATTGGTGGCTTACTCTTTATTGCCGGATGGATTTGTGTATTAATTAGCGCTTCTAAAAAATAATTCTTTCTCTTTCAATCGTTATCGGATTTTAAAGTGTTGGTGAATGTTTGGAGTTCAAATTATTTAACTACTTTAAATTCACTAATTGATCATCAACCATCAACTCCATTCCCTTATGGATTCGTTTCAAACACATTCTTTAAAAACACAAGTCTTTACGCTAAGAAATAAAAATGGTTTGGTGATGACCGTTACAAGCCTTGGTGGGAAGGTAATGTCACTGATGGTTCCTGATAAAAATGGAAAGCTAGGTGATATCATTTTAGGTTATGATACTCCGGAAGAATACATAAACGGAAGTTTATACTTTGGTGCGATTATCGGACGTATTGGAAATCGGATCGCAAAAGGAAAATTTTCATTGGATGGAAAAGAGTATCAGCTCCCAATTAACAATGGAGTAAATCATTTGCATGGCGGACCAAATGGATTTCATAATGTGTATTGGAATATTACTCCACTTAACATCAATGGAAACGAAGCACTCAAATTAGAATACACAAGTGTTGATGGAGAAGAAGGTTATCCAGGAAAATTAAATGTTAAGGTTATCTATACGCTGACAAATAACAATGAATGGATTATTGAGTATGAAGCTACAACTGATAAAACGACACCCGTTAACCTAACTCATCATAACTATTTCAATTTAGCCGGAGAAGGTAATGGTGACATACTAGAGCACTCCCTCATGATTAATGGTGATCGCTATATTCCTGTCGATGCCGGGCTTATTCCTATAGGAGAATTACACGATGTTGCCAATACACCTTTTGATTTTCGACAACCCACTACAATTGGTGCTCACATAAATGATACTGAGGAGCAATTAAAACTTGGAAAAGGCTACGATCATAGTTGGGCATTAAGCAAAAATGATAATTCACTTACACTTGCAGCCATTGCATCTGAACCAACCTCTGGTCGTGTTATGGAGATTTATACTACGGAGCCTGGCTTACAACTTTATACAGGTAATTTCTTAGATGGTTCTGATATTGGAAAAGGAAAGAAGCGATACGATTACCGAACTGCATTTTGTTTAGAGACACAGCACTTTCCAGATTCACCAAATCATTCTGCCTTTCCTTCCATTATATTAAAACCTGGAGAGAAATATTATCAGAAAACAGTGCACAGATTTTTAACAGCTTAACAGTTAATAATTTTCTTTCGAAAGAAAATCGCTAACGCGCTAAAACGATTTTACCTCGCTTTTCAATTTGTTGTCCATCAATCTTTAATGACACTTTGAAGAGATACATGCCATTGATCATTTGATTACCAAAAGAATCCAATCCATTCCAGGTTAATGTATTGGTTCCAATAAAAAGAGATGGTAGTTGTTCCTGGTCAAACTTTCGAATCATTTTTCCATTCAAATCAATGATTTGGAAATCATACGCATCGGGTAATTTATTTCCACTTACTGTAATGGTAATGTAGGTGTTTACTGTGAATGGGTTTGGGTGGGGATGGCTGATGACAACTGATGTTTCATTCTGTACCACGAAATCAACAATATACGGTTCAACTCCACTTTCATTTCCATTCGCATCTGCCGATTGAACGCGCAAAGTATATTTACCTTCCGGAAGGTTGGTAGGCCTAAATTCTATTTTAAAATCAGATGTCGCTGTAGCCGGATACCAATGCACTACAGAAGATAACAAATCAATTGGTGTTACAGGACAATCTTCCGTGTCGCATGGGTACGTTAAAAATATCTGCATGCCATCAATATCAGTCTTTAAGGAGTGTCGATTTTCATCCCACAACCGAACCAGGATAAACGGGTTAGATGAAACAAAATCATCATTGAGTACTTTCCTTCCATCAACAGTTACCTCCATTACCGGACTAAAATTATCTGTCTGCACATTTAAGTATTCGCGCAATTCAATCACATTGTTATCATAATACAATTCCGATTGAATGTGTGGGTTGACAAAAACGTTTACATCATTAAGTCCACTCTTGTTTGAGGAATTAAAAGTGACTTCAAAAAGCGTTGTATCGCCAGGAAGTGGTGGTTTGATTTTAAGAAGTTCAAGTGTTGGTGTACGTGTGGTCTGGTTGAAGACTTCATATCGAACGGTAAGCGAATCAGCAAAGGTCTTATCACCGATATTCATAAATCCATAATTCGCTCTCCACGTATCACCTTCTGAAATTATTTCTTGTGTTGGAATACCTTTATAAATCAACAAACCCTCTGGTACGGGAGTGTACGTAACAATCCACTTATTTAATTGAGCCGAAGTGAGATTGATGATGTCTTCAGTGTAAAAAATAATTTTGAGGTAAGGATATTCATCGGCACTAATTGAACTCAGATCCATTTCATTTGCAGCATGCGAAAACAAAAGTTGATCCTCTCCATTCAATTTGATTCCATGAATATCAAAATAGGCTATATCAGTCGCTCCTATTTCAGACGGTTGAGCCTTGAATGCTTCCCAGTTTTGCGCTGGTCCAATCAAAGTACTTTTCATATCGCCCGAAAGGTATCTTCCTGTAATGGTTTTGTTCACTACGAGTTTAGCTAGCTCTGGTGAAGCTCCACCGGCTCTGAAAAATGTAGCTGATCCAGGCGTCAAACCTTTTCGTGCAAAGATCACAACGGGCTCACCGGGCAACAAGGCATCAATCTGAGCAACTGAAATTCCGAGTTCTCCTAGTTTAGTTTTTGCCGCAGCGGGCCAGGCGCTATAACCAGCATCACCCATGCTATACAATAATACTGAATCACCAATCGCGACATTATCAACATATTTCGTAATATCATCATTGTTACCGGTGCTGAGTTCGGCTGGAGTAAAGCTGTTAATGACAAAAGGCTTGCGACCACAAATCAACCTTCTTCCTCCATAGGTAAATAATATTTCATACCACTTAAAGTCGATACCATAATAAGGTGCTGTCGATTTTTTATCGAATGCTATCAAGTTGATGGTATTGTTTCGGCAACCCACAGCACCACCGGCCTGAGTATACAAATTGTATTCAGCCCCACCAATTTTTACACTGACCGAATCACGTGGCTTTCCGGAAGACGCTCCGAAGTTTTTAACATCAATAGAAGTCACCGTTTCTTGAAAATTTAATTTTCGCAGTGTTGCATTCATCACAAGTCCTTCGGTCTGATTTTCCAGATACTGAGGAAAATGAACTTGCGCCCAACCTTCCGGGCCATTGTTAATGTAAGTGAATGAACTTTGACTCCAGGCATCACTTTCGCCCGCTAATGGATTAACTAATTTTGTACGCCAATAATATGCAAGTGTATCATTAGTTAACAACTGCACAGCTTGCCTTGCGAGTACTGTTCCTTTTACAGAAAATTGTTTTTTGAACGGGCTATCAAATGTATTTAAAGTATCAAACTCCAATACGAAATCACGTTCACCTGAAAGTAAATCGGTAGTTTGAAAAGAAAGATTAACAGAAGTAGAGTGAACAATAGCGAACTTTTGAGGAAAAAGATTTTTTGTCCCGTTCAACGGGACTATCAATCCAAAAGTAGCCGTGTTGTTATCCTTCGTTAACTCATCGATAACATTGTCAGGATCCAGTGTAATGGCAAAAGTATTATTGCCATTTCCGTTTTCTCTTCCAGTGCGAATAATAAAGCTAAGTGTATCATTATATTTCGGTGTTTGATAGAGCGAATCATATAAAAGAACTGATCCGTCATTTAATGTGCGCTTAACTTCTATGCGCATGATTTCCTTTTTTGCCAATCCGAAATTTCGTACGATCAGCTTTACAGCAAATGAATCGGCTAATGCGGAAACCGGGCCGCCATCAAATGATTCAATTAAAATATTATTCGAATTAATTTCAAGATCAGGTTTCGCGGCACCAAAAAGCTTAACTGCAGGATCGCCTAATAAAATCATTTGCTGTACCTGAGTTGTATTATCAGGCGATGCGGCAGAACTCTGCATATAACGTTTGGCCACCTCCTTTTGAATATCACCAGCACCAGCATGAATAAAAACAGAATCGGCATATCCTACGTCATAAAAAGTATCAGTGTATTGCTTCAAATTGGTTTGCAATCCATAAAAGCTGTGCGCAATAAAACCGGTGGCTCCTTTCTTATCGGCTAATACCCAATCTTCACCAAAAAGAAAATTCGGGGAAAAAGCTGCACCTGCTTCGCAGCCGTTCATCAACAGCAAAGGATATTTCTTTGTGTTATTATATCCCAGGATAGGATCGTTTACATAGCCAATATCAAAATCGAGTGTAGAGGAAGACGAGTGCCCAAAGAAAGTGACAAGATTTAATCCTGCATTCACTTCATCCGCAATATTAATAAAGGTAATATCGGTTGAGTTCTTAGCGATCGCTGCCACTTGTCCTCCCAGATGATAATCTTCGGCAACGGCTTGAAAATCCTTCATGTAATTTTTAAAGGTTTCAGGCTCGCCATTTTCAATACCTCCGCTGAGATGCAGAATATTTTTTCGCCACAAAGCATCATAAGGCAAAGCTTCCATCTCCTTTACTTTATTCAGGTAGGCTGCTACTTGATTTGGATTTGTCGCAGTGATACGGCCAGTTGGCACGGCTGGCTCATAACTAGTTCCGGCCAAACCCGCAGTATAATTCATATCCGATGCAGGCATACCGGCCGTTGGAACAAAATCTTTAAAGACAGGGTACGAATTTGGAGAGCGATAATAATTATAATTCAATTCCAACCCTTTACCAATTAGAAAAAGATAACTCGGCAGATTGGATGCAGACAGAAATTTCATAAAACGGAAAATCGCTACTGGAGTACTCTCCCCATAACTAAACTGATCATTAAGCTGTTGAATGTTTACAACCAGCGTGTCATACTTTCCTCCTTCATCCGATGCACGATATTCTGCATACGCTTTTACCGGATCGCTATAACCTCCTCCAGAATTTCGCAATGTTGGGTGACTAATAATTATGTAATCGTGCTGTGATGGAATGATTTGTCTGAACGAAACTGACTTCACAGCTGGCACAGTAACAATTGAGGCCGCTAAAATTTTCCGTGATGTGTTAGTGGACGGTACTACAGCATTTAATGTCGATGTTGTGGTTGTTCCGATACGGCTTACATTGTTTGGATCGGTGACATCAAATAATCGTGTATTGCTTACTGCGTTACTGATTTCGATATAGGACTTATTCGATGGATTCTCATTTAGAATAAAAACTTTTTCAGATGTTCCTTGCGCGTCAATCTGTTGAGCATAATTTAATTTCAAATAACAAACACTTATTCGATCAGGGTTCCCTCCCACTCCAACAACTTTTACCCTAACCGGCAAGGTTCCATCACCAGCTATGTCTGTCCAGTTAATGGCTTGCGAAAAAGTAGTTGTACCATAACCCGAAAAACTAATGGTGTTCAACAATCTAAAACTACTCCCAACATAAATTTCCACTGAATGTTGCATATCTCCACGGCCCACCATTACCATTTCAAGCTTCGGAGCAGAGGATGTGGTGACACCAAGCAATGCGTTATTGAAAACATAATCCCGTGAAGCATTTGTAACGATCTGATAATCCGTCCATCCTTCGCCAAGGTCAAATGATGTATTCTGCACATGTGTACCGTAGACCATTCCTGTGGAATAATCGGAAGAAAGTATTTTTAGTTTTTCATCGATGTGATTTGTCTCCTTCGGAATTGAAGTTGAATTAACTTCAAAAAAATCAGTCATTCGTTTACCGTTCGAAAAACCAATGGTAAGAAAGTAACTTGTTGTATCGCTGTAAAGATTGTAATACGTATGCGGTTGATTGAATGATGGTTTATAAAGTTCAGTATCCAGTGTTCCATCATTTTGCTGTCCATAAAATTCAATGAAGTCGATTGGATTGAATTGGCCATCTTCGTCACCATCTACATAAATAGCTTGTTCAATGCCGCGATGAAAGAGTTGAATTTTGTTTGGATCGGTTGTGCCCACAGGGAATCCTGCCGCTTGTAAATCCAGATAACTGAGTTTGTAAATACCTTCTTTTGCCACCGGGATTTTAAAATAGGCTTGTCCGAAGTTAATCCATTCATTACCCATTTGGGCATGGGCGTTAAACGCAAAAAGGATTAGAAAAAGCAGGGAAATTTTCGATCTCATCAACAGACAGTCAGCACACGTGGTTAGATACAAAGCCGACCACAAAAGTAATCAAAAAGGCTAAAATTCAGTGGATTAAATATCAGATCAATACAAGAGTGATGAGGAGCATTTTATTTTTTCTGGAGTTCCAAACTCCATGCTTCTCCACTCGCCACATGAAACTGATCTGCAAAACTAGTCTGGTTCACACCGATTGAAAAATTGAGTAAACTATTCATATAGCCTAGCGCTTTTCCTTCCGGAACATTTGAAAAGGTTTTCGCAAAAACAACATTATCATCATAGACCATTTCACGATCATGATAAATTTTAACCCGAATTGAATCGCCATACTGAACATTCAATTGTGAAAATGTTGCTTTATCAATGTTCGACCATACGTTTCCATACTGAACATCCAATACTGGAATGTTTCCACGAACCAAACCATTTTCAAATACTGGTTTTTGATAGTCCAGCTTCACGATGGTATTGTCAAGCTTCTTACCTACTTCTTTAAATGAAATAACACCTGCTGCGAGTCGGGCACCGGTGTAAGCATATACATCCCGCCCATGAAAAGTGTATGATTCATTTGAATTGGACAATCGGTTTTTAGTTTCATCTATCTCCCTAATCTCTTCAATGCCCAGATGTTCTGCCACTAATGTCAGGGTGCCATTGTCAGGTGATACTATATAATGTCCGGATTTTGTTTTCAACACAATGGACCTGCGATTCGAGCCAACACCCGGATCAACGATTGAAACAAAGACAGTTCCCGTGGGCCAGTACATTGCAGTTTGATCCAATCGGTAAGAAGCTTCCCAAATACTGTAAGGTGGTATTTCATGTGTGAGATCAAAAATCCGGAGCTTATCAGAAACACCAAAAGCCACGCCTTTCATCGCTGCAACAGCTCCGTCTTTGAGTCCAAAATCAGATTGAAAAACGAGGGCATCCTTCTTTGATGGCGGAGAACAGGCAACAAAAGAGGACAGGATCAAAAAGTAAAGCGCTAAAGATTTCATTTCAATTAAAAAATAAACTCAAAATACGGCCAAAAACAGCGTTTATGAAAAATAAGTAAATTATTTTCAATAGTACTTGGCCATGCATAGTACTTTACCGTATATAGCTTCAGGATTGATTAAAAACGGGATGTATGAACCTTGAAAACACACAAGTACAGATGAGAAAAGGTATTTTGGAATATTGCATCCTCCATATCATATCACGTGGCGAAGTTTACGCTTCGGATATGTTGGATGAATTGACGACCGCCAAAATCATTGTCGTAGAAGGAACACTTTATCCTTTGCTGACACGGCTAAAAAATGCCGAGTTGCTGGAGTATAAATGGGTGGAATCCAAATCGGGGCCGCCAAGAAAATATTATACCTTAACTGACAAAGGCAGCAAATTTTTAAGAAACTTAAGTGAAACCTGGGACGAACTGGTGCACTCAACTCAAATGATCACGACCAAATCTAACGCTTAATCTTCATCCGACTTTTTACAACGTATATGAAAAAGAATATTAGCATCAACATCAGCGGTATCATCTTCCACATTGAAGAAGACGGTTACGAAACCTTAAGAAAATACCTCGACTCGATTAACAAATACTTTTCTTCGTTTGAAGATAGCAGCGAAATTTTGGCCGATATCGAAAGTCGGATTGCCGAATTGTTTCTGTCAAAACTCAGTGAAGGTAAACAAGTTATTACAGGCGAAGATGTAACAGCGTTGATTACTACAATGGGTAGTGTAAGCGATTTTAAAGCGGCTGAAGAACAGGAATCGGATGAACCGAAACAACAATCTTCCAGAGCAAAATCAGAATCCACTTCTTCCAATTCAACCAACTCATCCAATCAACAAAGCACATATTCACCTCCAAAACCTTTTCAACGCGATCAGAAAAGAAAAGTACTGGGAGGAGTTTGTGCCGGTATTGGTAACTACTTTAACATCGATGCGGTTTGGGTGAGATTGTTCTTTGCTCTATTTGCTTTTGCCTATGGTATTACATTATTGGTCTATCTCGTGCTTTGGATTGCTGTTCCTGGCTCGTATGAATTAGAAGAGCCGGAAACCGGAAAGAAAATGTTCCGCGATACTGAAAACAAAGTTTTGGGTGGAGTATCCGGTGGATTGGCTGCCTTCTTCGGAATTGATATTGTTGTTGTGCGCTTACTTTTTGTATTGTTCACGATTTTCTTTGGAACAGGCTTCATTGTGTACATAGTGCTTTGGGTTGTATTACCCGAAGCACGTTCGCTTACGGATCGAATGCAAATGCAAGGTGAGCCGGTTACACTTTCAAACATCGAATCGAACATTAAAAAAAATTTAAATGAAGATCCTGAAAAGGAAGAAAGTGCGCTGACTAAAATCATACTCTTTCCGTTTCGTTTGATTGGCATGGTGTTGAGTGTGCTCGGGAAAATATTAGTACCGATTGCAGAAATTATACGTGTTGCGATTGGTGTATTTGTCGTTCTCTTTGGTGTTAGTCTTTTGTTCACTACGATTATTAGTGGTGGAATATTACTGGGCATATTCTCAGCCTCTGCTTTCTCATGGCCATGGTTAATGGATCATAGCGAGATTGGAATGCCGATGCATATTTTTTTCAATAGCATTCCTTCATGGTTAGTGGTTGCCGCCTTTGCTGCTACACTTATTCCAACAATCTTTATCATGCTGATCGGTACTTCCATAGTTGCCAAGAAGTTTACTTTCAATGCTACCACCGGCTGGACACTCTTCGCGATGTTCTTTGTAAGTGTCGCCATGCTTGGTGTTGGTCTGCCAAAAATTATATATGCCTTTAAAGAAGAAGGTGAGTTTAAAGTTGAAAATACCTATCCATTACCAGAGAAGAGAGTAACTCTTAAAATCCACGAAGTTGGAATGGACGATTATGATGGTGTGTCACTTACTATGAAAGGATATGAAGGCAAAGAGTTAAAGTTAGTTCAAACCTTCAGATCACAAGGAGGTACACGTCAAAAAGCAATCGAAAATGCACAGCTCGTAACATACTTTGTTGATGTGAAGGATTCAGTCATCACATTTGATTCGAATCTTCAATTTAAAGAAGATGCTATTTTCAGAAACCAACGATTGGAATTGACACTTTATGTACCGTACGATTATCCGATTGTGATGGACAAGAGCATTGCGTCTAGCACCTACTTCGTATCACATTACATTGACTATGATAACCGCGATGGTTACGTGTGGACATTAAAAGAAAAGGATGGTTTGACTTGCTTGACCTGTCCGAAGAATGAGGAAGAAGAAAATGGTATACACGATCAATTTGGTCTTTCAGATTTTGATAAAGTCGACTTGCGTGGATTCATTGACGTAAACATTACTTCTGGTGATGATTATGCTGTTGAAATGTTAGGAGCCGATAGCGAAAAAAGGAAATACAAAATCTATCGCTCAGGTAAAACGCTGGTAGTCGAGTATGAGGGAGAGAAAAAGTTTGACTGGGACGGCAAGTTTATAGACATTGATGAAGTGCGCATTAACATCACCATGCCCAATCTTGAAAAAATTGAAGGAGCTGGTTACGGAACAATTACCTTTGATGAGTTTACCACAGACGATATGGAGATTGAAATAAAAGGACCCATAAAAATAAAAGGAAGTTTAAACGCGCATAGTCTAATGGTGCATTTAACCGGGAAATCGGAAGCTGAACTTTCGGGTAGTGTCAACAGCCTTGACGCCAACCTTCAGTTTGCCTGTAAATTAAAAGCCTATAACCTTGAAGCGTCTGATGCCGTTGTAGAGGTCAGCGGAGTTTCAACGGCCAAAGTAAACGTACTTGGTACATTGGAAATTGATGAAGACTTAACCAGTGACATCGATTATCACGGAACTCCTCAAATTATCAAAAAAGATTAAACCCAAACCCATGATCATATTCTTACTCTTTATCCTTATGTGCCTGGTGTACATGTTATTCTAATCACTTCTTTTCGCTCGAAATAATAAACAGGGATCACGTCTACAGATAATGCGATTTTGAAGATATGATCCCTGTATGTATTACACAGGATACTAAAGTTTTGTAACTTTAGTACATGGCAAAATTGCTACTAACCCTTCTTTTATTCACAGTTCAATTATCAGTCGAAGCTCAAAAGCAAGGCGTAAAAGGTCAGGTTTTTTGGCTCAGTGGAAATCAAATGCCAGGACCTGACAAGGGCAGATCGCCCCAGCAAGGTATTGTTCGCGAGATTGTGATCTATCCTGAAATAAAGCTTGAGGATACAAAGCAGACAGACGGTTTCTTCACTGATATTCAGATCAAACCGATCGCGAGGGTAATCAGCAAACCAGATGGCTCCTTTAAAATCAAACTTCCCCCTGGAAATTATTCTCTGTTCGTAAAGGAAAGTAAGGGGCTCTTCGCCAATCTTTTCGATGGGCAAGGCATTATCAATCCCATTACTGTAAAGGCTAAGAAGTATACCTGGATAACACTCACCGTTGATTATGAAGCCGCTTACTAATACAGAAGTGGGGCAAGCGTAAACTAAAAAAGCGACAAGGATTCCTTATCGCCTTTTTTGGGTTGACATCCAAAATAATCTTATCCGTTGAAAAGATCTTTCTGGATTTCCGAGGCTTTGTTTTCAACCGCTTCCTTTACATCAGCTGCTTTCTCTTCTACTGCAGTTGCAACAGCACTTGCTTTTTCTGCTACTGCTTCTTTTACCTGTGCAGTTTTATCTGCTACAGCTTGAGAGAATGCTTTTGCTTTTGTGACTACAGCCTTCTTAACAGACTTCGCTTTTTTAACTACGGTCTTCTTAATAGACTTCGCCTTTGCGGAAACTTTCTTAGCCACTGATTTCTTTGCCACCTTTTTTGCAACTTTTTTAGCTGCCTTTTTTACGGGCTTCTTCGCTGCTTTTTTGGCTACTTTCTTAGCCGATTTTTTTGCTGCTTTCTTAGCAACTTTCTTCGCTGCCTTTTTTGCAACTTTCTTTGATGCCTTCTTAGCTTTCTTTGCCATAGCTATAAAATTATTTAGTACCCAAAAGTTAAATAATTATCTTTCACATTAACACAAACACACCATAAATTTTCCAAGAATGTCGATAAAGTTATTTGATCTCACACGTAAGGTAGCGGTTGTTACCGGTGGAACCGGAGTATTAGGCAGTGCCATGGCAAAAGGTTTAGCCGAATCTGGCGCACATGTAGTGATACTCGGACGAAGAAAAGAAGCGGGCGATCTGATCGCTTCCGAAATATCCAAACTCGGAGTAAAATCCTTTTGCCTGCAAGCCGATGTACTGGATAAACAGCGGCTCATTGCTGTTCGAAACGAGATAAAAGAGAGACTTGGACCGATCGATATATTACTAAATGCTGCTGGTGGAAACATGCCTGGCGCTATTGTAACGCCCGATAAAACGTTGTTCGATCTCAGTATGGACGACTTTCAAAAAGTGGTTGACCTTAACTTACTGGGAACTGTTTTACCCACTCAAGTCTTTGCCGAACACATGGCAGAAAAAAAAGAGGGCGTGATTATTAATATTGCTTCCATGGCTTCCTTCAAGCCGATAACACGCGTAGTTGGATACTCTGCAGCGAAAGCAGCGGTCGATAATTTCACCAAATGGCTGGCCGTAGAGATGGCTAAAAAATTTGGTGAAGGTATTCGGGCAAATGCTATTTCTCCTGGCTACTTCCTCACCGAGCAAAACCGTAACCTGCTCACAAACCCAGATGGAAGCTTAACTGATAGAGCCAAACTGGCCATCGCCCAAACCCCTTTTGCACGATTTGGAAAACCAGAAGAGTTGATCGGTACATTGGTTTGGTTATGCTCTGATGCATCCAAATTTGTAACCGGTATCAATGTTCCGGTTGATGGTGGATTCACTGCCTTTTGTGGTGTATAGTTAACCAATACCTAAAATCTTATTCATTATGAACGAATTGAAACCCATTCGAACTGCTTTGCTTTCTTATGGAATGTCGGGCGAGGTATTTCATGCACCTTTATTGGTGGCACATGCCGGATATAAAATCGCCACCATCTGGCAACGCAAAGGCGAGTCATCCAAGGCCCGTTATCCAAACGCTAAGGTGGTTCGCAGCCTTGATGAAATACTGAACAACAAAGAAATTGAGCTGGTCATTGTAAATACACCTAACGAAACACATTTCGATTACAGCAAGCAAGCTTTGCTTGCAGGCAAACATGTGGTGGTTGAAAAGCCGTACACGAATACAGTTGATGAAGGTATTCAGCTAATTGATCTTGCAAGAAAGCAGAATCTAGTTCTCTCCGTTTTTCAAAACAGAAGATGGGATGGTGGTTTTATGACTGTTCGTGAGATTGTTCAGTCCAATGCGTTGGGAAAAATTGTGGAGATGGAAATGCACTACGATCGATACCGAAATTATGTTGTTGCCAACACCTGGAAAGAAGAACCGGGAGTTGGGTCAGGCATTTTATATAACCTCGGCTCACACATGCTCGATCAGGTAATTCAACTTTTTGGTATGCCAAAATCAGTGGATGCTCGCATAGGCATTCAGCGGCCTGAAGGAAAGGTATTTGATTATTATGATCTGCGATTGTCTTACAATGACTTGAATGTAATCGTAAAATCCAGTTACCTGGTGCGGGAACCTGGGCCACAATATATTCTTCACGGAGTAAATGGATCGTTTGTAAAGTATGGAATCGATCCACAGGAAGATGCATTGAAGGAAGGCAAAATTCCTGTTGGTGTTAATTGGGGAAAAGAACCTGAAGCTTTCTGGGGTAAACTGAACACACAACTTGGAGCCCTTCACTATGAAGGCAAAGTGGAGACGCTTCAAGGTAGCTACATCTCGTATTATCAAAATCTATACGAAGTCATCCGCGAGAAAAAAGAACTCATTGTAAAACCTGAACAATCACTTCAGGTTATTCAACTTATTGAAGCCGCCATGAAAAGCAATTCGGAAAGAAGGGCGATTAACATCACTAAATGAAATCATCATCGTTACTTTCCATCTTCGATAAATTGGAATCGGTAAAGCAAGGTAATAATGACGAAAGCAATGATGTATTAGGCAAAATCATTGTGCTGTTGATTCCGCGGAAGCGTAATCGTAAAAGTTGAACCCTTTGTATATTCAGAAGTGAAGGCTATTTTTCCACCCAACTTCTCTACCGATTTTTTTACTATAAAAAGTCCAAGCCCATTTCCTTTCGATTGCTCGTTACCTCTAAAATACATTTCAAAAATACGATCTTGGTACTGCTGATCAATGCCCTGACCGTTGTCAATGATTGCCAGCACAACAGAATCGTTTTCTTCTGAAGCCTTCAATTTGATAAAGGGATCATGTGTTCCACTAAAGGATATCGCATTCTCCACAAGATTATCAATAATAATTTTGATCATGGCAGGATAAGAAAGGAATGCGCCCTGCAAATTAATATCACTTGATGTTTTAATTCCTTTGCCAACCAGTTGTTCTTTAAAAGCATCGCATACAGTATCAAAAATCTCTTTCAACATTACTTCTTTATAAACGAGTTCCTGCGCACCAACATCACTTATCGATTGTAACTTCACCAACATCTTATCCAGATTATTGGCCGTCTCTCTTACTTTGGCAAACAGCTCCAGAGCGTTTTGATCTTTCACTGTAATCTTTGCCACTTCGGCCAAACCCATAAATGTGGTAAGCGGTCTTCTAAAGTCATGAGACGAACGATAAAAAAATGTATCTAACTCTTTGTATGCCTGGCTTAATGCGTTCGTACGTTCTTCTATTTTTAATTCCAGGTTTCGATTGATATCGGAAATGGTATTGTATGCCTCTGTAATTTCTTCTGACTGCGCCTGGATTTCTTCTTTTTGTTCCGTGATTGAGATGTTGGCCTGCCGAATTAATTTATTATAACTGTACGTTCTATACGCAATGAAACAGAGCAATAAAAAAGTAGCGATGCCTGAAAAAATAATAATTTGCTGCTGCCTGATTTTACCTTTTTGAAGTTTCAATTGATCGTTCTTAATCTGCTTATCCTGATTGAGTAATTTTATTTCCTGATCTTTTTTATCCAATTGATAGAGCGCCTGCATTTCATTTAACTTAACTGCGCTACTCTCTGAATAAATACTATCCTTCAACTCCTGAACTTTCTTCTGACTTTTCAGTGCCATTTTATAGTTGCCTTGTGCTTCATACAGCATTTCATACATCCTGAAATTATTCAGACTAAGAAGCCTGGACTTTGTGAATGCAGCAAGCTCCTGTGCTTTGATGATATAGTTTTCCGCTTCCTTCAGTCTACCCAATTTGATTAATAAAGCTGAAACGGAATTGTATGAGATTGCCACACTGGCTTTATTATCAATGTTCTCCTCAATATCGATTGCCTGCAACTGAAGGTCAAGCGCTTTATCGAGTTGAGTCAGGTCCTCATAGATAAGTGACTTGTTATAAATGGAGGCGGAAATTCCTTCGGTATGGTGTATAGCCGTCCGTATGCGAAGTGATTCATCAAACTCCTCAAGTGCATCATCATACTTCTTTTGCAAGTAATAAATCAAGCCACGTACATTATGACAATTCGAAATACCGTGTTCATTTCCGATTGACGCACGAATAGCTTGCGACTGATTTATATACTTTAAAGCCATTGCAAAATTAAACTGGTCTTTATATATCCAGGCGATTGAGCTGTAGGTATTGGCGGTAGAATTTACAAGTCCCAACTTCTCTGTAATCTTCAGGGATTCCAAGAAATACTTTAGAGCAAGATCATATTGAGCAAACTCAGCATACACATCTCCGATTTTTAAATAAATTTCAGCTCGCTGAGGTGCGTAATAATAACTATCCGATTTTTTCAGAGCACCAAAACAATGTGTCAATGATGAAGAGAAGTCACCACGTCTATAAGCAAATTCTGCATTATCAAGATCACACATAATAAGATGATAGAGATCGCCTTGCTTTTCGGCTGCAACACACATTTTTGAGAAATACGTTCGGGCCTTATCAAAATCCAAAAGGTTTTCATAGGCTCTCCCGAACAAACTCCATATATCTACTAGCAAGTACGTCTCATTCACTTTAAGTGCCATTGCCTCCGCCTTCGCTAATAAAATAAGGGCCTCTTCATTTCGCCAACGAAGTATCGCCAAATGGGCATAGTTCCGAAACACATTGATCAGGTTTTTTTCACCGCTCGTCTCACCTCCCATTTCTTCAATCGCCCGGGTATAAAATACTTGAGCCGAGTCGTACCGGCCTAAATCACGACTCATATTGCCAAGCAGTGTCAGGTTATAACCCGAAATCCCGCGCGCTTCCGCACCAGCATCCACCGCATCTGATCGTTTAAAAAATGATATCGCTTTTTGGAAGTCGGATTGATTCAAGTATCCCAGCCCAATTAAAGTATAGGAATATTTTATTCCTTTTGGATACTCAATAGCCGTTGCCTCATGCAATGCTTCATTGGCAAGATGAAATGCGGCACTGTCTTCAAAATCGTATAGTTCATACGAAAGAGCCATCATGGCATCAACCCGTTTCTCTCCGGAAACAGAAGTGTTCAATACCCTTCGCAGACTATCCACTTTTGAACGCTGAGCCCAAACCGAAACATGGATCAGCAGTGTAAATCCGAAGAGCAAAAGCGCCCTATGTGTACAATTCATTTTTGTTAACACTCTCTCAATTTAATCAATGTAACTCAAATAAGTATCCACTCCAATTTTGGTTATGCAAGAGGCAACTTCTTATTATCTTGACAAACAAATTCTGACTATGCTATTCCGATTTATTTCCCGAACAAAGGGTGAATTACAACTTGAAAAACAAAAAGACTACAAAAATGTAGTGTTAACACAAATCGTCATCATCGTTTTTGGTCTTACCATATCTGGCTTTCTGGTCGAAGGGGCACAAACATCACAAGCTAAACTTGCCATTACCATTTATAACATTTTTGGAGTGGTTTACTCCTTTCTACTTTGGGATCTACTTCGAAACTTCACCAAAAATCGGTTGATCATTAATGCATGTTTGATTGTATTGGTCAGCATTGTAATCATCGGAACCTTGTTGGAGTTTCCTTATTACTCTATTCTACACGTCCCTGACAGACGACTTACCTTATTGCTCATTCATGGCTCATTTTTTCCAATTGAACTCATCATTATTAGTTTTTGCATCCGCGATATTTTCTCTGGCGAGTTTCTTACACCGGATAAACTTTGGGGATCGGCCTGCGTGTTTTTAATGATTGGCCTCTCATTCGCCAGCCTGTATCATCTCATTTGCATTATCAAACCCGGAAGCTTAGTGGAAGATCCAGACATTGCGCTCATTAATTATTCGGAATGTGTTTACCATAGCCTTGCCATCCTTGGCGGGATGGATCCGGATCATCCTGGCGCCAGCCGATTAATTCGAAACATAAGTGTTATGGAGGCTGTATGGAGTAATTTATTTGTAGTTTTGATCATCGGAAAACTGATGGGTCTACCCCGACCACCAAAGCCCGAGTTGAAGTAAAATTAACATCACTCTTTAAATACCTACCAACTATGAACAACAGAAGGTTTCTACCCTACATCATTGTAGGTGTCATTGCATTATTTATTGTCATGGGCATTTCGTCCAGCATCTTTTACACCATTAACAACTCCGAAGCGGCCATTATTTTTTACAAATTTGGTAATGGTTTGAACAAAGATGAGGTGATCACGCAGGGCTTTCATATGAAGGCTCCATGGAACACGCTGTATGTGTACACCATAAACGAAACCAAGTCTGATGAAACCATGGATGTGTTGGATAAAAACGGTCTTTCTATTCACGTAGATGTAACCGTTCGCTATTTTCCAATGCCCGCCAAGATTGGCTTTATCCACGAAAAGTTTTACACTTCTTCAACTGAAGATTACATTGGTAAATTGGTTATTCCCGAGGTTCGTTCTACCGTGCGTCAGGTAATGGGACGTTATACAGCTGAGGAAATTTATTCTACCAAACGTGCAGAGGTGGAAGTTGCCATCCGATCTGAATCGGAGAAAATTCTCCAGCAGAATTTTGTAAGCGCACCCGCTGTTCTCATCCGGTCTATTGTGTTGCCCGAGCAAATTAAAAGTGCCATTGAAAACAAACTTCAGCAAGAACAAGAAGCATTAGCCTATAAATTCCGGTTAGACAAAGAAACGAGTGAAGCGGAAAGAAAACGCATTGCTGCAGAAGGAGAATCTCGCGCCAATAACATCATCAACAACAGTCTTACGAATAACCTGTTGAAAATGAGAGGTATTGAAGCCACCCTGGAGTTGGCCAAATCGCCCAATGCCAAGGTTATTGTAATTGGCTCCAGTGGCGAAGGATTGCCACTTATCCTAGGAAATAACTAATGTTTGATATTTTTTCATCCTTTTTTTTTGAAACAGCTTACAACCTGTATCTTTAAAAGCACAGTTATAAATCTGAACGAACATGGCCAAAACTGCTGAACTGATTATTGACGGGAAGTCCTACACATTTCCAATTGTAGAAGGAAGTGAAAACGAAATGGGGATTGATATTAGCGAACTGCTGGAAAAGACAGGAGCCGTTACCTTAGACTTGGGCTACAAAAATACAGGTGCTACCAAGAGTGCCATTACCTTTCTGGATGGAGAAAAGGGAATCCTTCGCTATCGCGGATACTCTATTGAAGAACTAGCTGAGAAGTCTAACTTCCTGGAAGTGGCTCATCTTTTGATTTTCGGAAATCTGCCCACGAATCAGGAATACCAAAAGTTCAGTCATGATATTAAGACACACACCCTGGTGCATGAAGACATTAAGAAGATTTTAGATGGATTCCCTTCCACCGCTCACCCGATGGGAGTTTTGGCATCTCTATTTTGCTCACAAACTGCTTTCTATCCTGAATCACTTGATCCGAACAGATCGGCCGAAGGCGTGTATTTAAGCATCGTACGCTCGATGGCTAAAATGCCAACATTCGCGGCATGGGCGTATAAAAATGCAGTGGGACATCCGGTAAATTATCCGGATAATAAGCAAGATTATTGCGCACGATTCTTAAAGATGATGTTTGCATTACCTGCGGAAGATTATGATGTAGATCCAATCGTTGCCAATGCACTTGATAAGCTTTTAATTCTACACGCAGACCATGAGCAAAACTGCTCTACCTCTACCGTGCGAATTGTTGGCTCTTCTAAAGCAAGTATCTATTCTTCTATATCAGCCGGTATCAATGCCCTTTGGGGGCCATTGCACGGTGGTGCTAATCAAGAAGTAATTGTGATGTTAGAGAACATCAGGAAAGATGGTGGCGACACTGAAAAATGGATTAACAAAGCAAAAGATAAAAACAGCGGCTTCCGTCTGATGGGCTTCGGACATAGAGTTTATAAAAACTTCGATCCACGCGCCAAGATCATAAAAAAAGCTGCTGATGATGTATTGAAGAAATTAGGTGTGAACGATGAGGTGTTGGAGATTGCATTGAAGCTTGAAGAAGCTGCGTTGAAAGATCCTTACTTTGTAGAACGCAAACTTTATCCAAATGTAGATTTCTACTCTGGAATTATTTATCGCGCGCTGGGTATTCCCGTTGACATGTTTACCGTAATGTTCGCCATTGGCCGCCTTCCGGGTTGGATTGCACAATGGAAAGAAATGCGTGAGAACAAAGAACCAATCGGCAGACCAAGACAAATTTATACTGGCGAAAGATTAAGACCGTATACTTCAATTGAGAAAAGATAAAAGTTATTTGTTAATGGTTAATAGTCGATTGGATTGTGATCCTATTCTTTTTTAAAGGAATTTATTTCACTTCAAACAAATCACCATTAACCATTAACTTTTAACCATTAACTATACAACATGCAAGAAGAATTTGAAAAAGCGGTTGCACAATCCAAAGAGCTAACGAAGCGTCCGAGCAATGAAGAACTTCTTCAACTCTATGCGCTGTACAAGCAATCAACCGATGGTGATGTAACTGGCGATCGTCCTGGAGGATTTGATTTCAAAGCCATTGCTAAGTTTGATGCGTGGGCCGAAGTAAAAGGGAAATCAAAAGAAGATGCCATGAAAGATTATATCACGCTCATGAAGCAGCTCTATCAACAATACGCCTGATGCCGTGAATCTCTTCTATCAGCCATTAATTCCACAGGGAGTACTTTATCTCGATCAGGAAGAATCTAAACATTGTATAAAAGTCTTACGCAGATCGAAAGACGATGAACTGAAAATCACAGACGGAAAAGGTTATTTCTATAGTGCCGTTATCACGAAGGCTGATCCGCAGCAATGTCAGTTTCAAATTAAAGAGCAGGTTTTAGAAATTGTCAAAGACTTCTCTATTCACATTGCTATCTCTCCTACTAAAAGTCCAGAACGAATCGAATGGTTCGTTGAAAAGGCCGTTGAGCTTGGCGTTGATGAAATAAGTTTTATCCATTGCAAAACCACCGAAAGACCTTTCATTAAAATTGAACGCTTAGAAAAGGTGGCCATCAGCGCGATGAAGCAATCCTTAAAAGCAACGCTTCCCAAAGTGAACGATCTGATAAAACTTGATACCCTTATCAAGCAATCAAATGAAACATCGAAGTTTATTGCCTACGTAGATCATTCCAATCCTGCACATCTAAAAGGATTAGCCACTCCATCCCGCAACTATCTTGTACTGATCGGACCCGAAGGAGATTTTAGTGATGGTGAATTATCGCAAGCCATTCAGCAAGGATTTAAAAAGGTAAGTTTAGGGTCCAGCCGCCTAAGAACAGAAACGGCAGGCCTTGCAGCCTGCCATATTCTTAATCTCATTAATAGTTAGACCGTGTTAAAATCGATTGTTCTTTAACTATACAAATTAGGTAACCTCCGCTTGATTTATTATCCTTAACTTCTACTAAATCTTTTTGCAATGGTTTTGAATTATATCTGGGTGGGCTTCTTTCTCCTTGGCTTTATTGTAGCCTTTATCAAGCTGATCTTTTTTCAGGATATGGAAGTATTTCCTTTAATGCTTGCATCTACCTTCGAAATGGCAAAGACAGGGTTCCAAATCTCTATCGGCCTTACTGGTGTAATGACATTATGGTTAGGCCTTATGAAAATTGGCGAACGAGGAGGAATGGTTGCTATTATGTCAAGATTAGTAGGACCATTTTTCTCAAGATTATTTCCTGAAATACCAAAAGATCATCCTGCTACGGGCTCTGTGATCATGAATTTCAGCGCTAATATTCTCGGGCTTGATAATGCAGCAACACCATTAGGTTTAAAAGCCATGAAGGAACTTCAGGATGTAAACCCAAATAAGGATACCGCATCAAACGCTCAGATCATGTTCCTTGTATTGAATACTTCTGGTCTCACAGTTATTCCTATTTCCATTATTGCAGACCGTACCATGCTCGGCTCAGTGAATCCCACCAGCATCTTTGTGCCGACACTCCTTGCAACTTTCTGCTCTACGTTGATTGGTTTACTGTATGTGAGTTACAAGCAGAAAATTAATCTGTTGGATAAAGTAATTGCAGCTTACGTATTTGGATTAACAGCTTTTATTGCACTCACCGTTTGGTACTTCACTACGTTAACGCAGCAAGAACTTCAGCGACAATCTTCCCTCATTACCAGTATTATTGTCATCATGATTATTGCATCCTTTCTGCTATTAGGGCTAAGGAAACGGCTACCTCTTTTTGAAACATTTATTGAAGGAGCAAAAGAAGGTTTTGAAACATCAATCAAAATTATTCCTTACCTCGTTGCCATTTTGGTTGCTATCGGGGTTTTCAAAGCCTCTGGAACATTGGTTTATATAACCGAAGGTATCCGATGGATTGTTCAGCTTGTTGGTTTAAATGGGGACTTTGTAGATGCACTTCCAGTTGCTTTATTAAAACCCTTAAGCAGCCAAAGTGCGCGTGGCATGATGCTCACCATTGCAGATGCAAAGAATTTCGGGCCTGACTCTTTTGTAGGTAACCTTACCAGCATCTTTAGGGGATGCGCAGATACTACCTTTTATATATTGGCAGTATATTTTGGATCGGTTAATATCCGCAAAACAAGGTATGCTGTAACCGGAGGATTAATTGCCGATTTCGCTGGTATAACGGCAGCGATTTTTGTGGGGTATCTGTTTTTCCATTAGCCGTTGCATCAAAGTGAAAATCAACTATTTGTTTGTTAAAGTGCATAAACGGGGTTAACATTGTTTATGGAAAAAAAGGCGGAAATTCAAAAGACCATCTACGATAATGCGAAGAGTCACTTTCTTGGGAACTTCCCTGACTCATTGCCCATCGAACAGGCCTATGTACACATTGGTATGTATCTGGGATGGATAATCGATACCGATAACTATTCTGAATATTTTGAGGACGAAGCCTCCAACCAGATTTTCCGTTTTAAACGCAGAGAGATTTCATGCACCATCTTAAGTGAAATCTGGGATGGCTACTTGGGTTTCGAATTGTTTAGCAAGCAAGGAAATATGTTCACCTATTATTACTATGGTGGCGGCTTGTATCGAAATGATTACGATGAAATATTAGTAAAGACACTCCCCTCTATTTATCACGTAACCGACAGTTGGGAGAATTACGAGAAGATGAAACTCCGCATGGATATGCGTTTCACCGACTGGAAAAAATTGGTAGGCGTTGGCGGATAAACCACTACTTAATCAACTTACCATTTTTATCCACTACACTATGTTGTGTAATATCCTTAATAGTTAGTTCTCCAGTTTCCTGTTTAAATGTGATTTCAGTTGGAATAAAGTTCAACATATAATTGTTGCTCCATGCCAAGCCATCTGAACGGTAAATTTTTGCCAGTGTAGCGGAGTACTTATTTTCCTTGTTCGCCTTGGTAGAATAAATCACCACAAAAAATATTTGTCCTCTGGCGTCTGAAAAGGTGATAGACTTTGTATCATTCAATTTTGAAATTTTGAAGCTGGCCTTGTCTACCGGAAATGTAACCTTAATATCCGAAACACGACTTGGCGTAATGGAATAGAAATACCCATCCATTGAAATTGAATCGCTGTAATGCAAACCTACTGTGAATTTCTCAGAGACAATAGCCAATGGTTTAAAAGCAGAATGAGAGGATTCCATAAATAGCGGTATTGAATCGGGGGTATTAACCAACCAACGAAGCGATTCCATCTTTAAGGAGAGCTCCGCATTTATCCTCCTTCTTTCTCGCTCTGCATACTCCTTCAAAGCTTTTATATAACTCTTCAGCACTGTGGTGTTGCTGTAGGTATTGGTTATAAAATGATCATAGTTTAAAACCTTCGCATCAATATCTATACCCTGCAATTTAGCCGCAATACTATCCAGCTGCTTCAGGTAATGCGATTCTTTGTTCGCCAGGTTTAATTTAAGATTAACATTCGTTGAATCGCGAAAGGCTTTGTTTTCCAACACAGTCGATCGATACTGCAAGTCGGCTATCTTCAAATTAAAAACACTAATGGGAACCGGATCTTTATCAAACTTTTCAAGTTGTTGCGTTAATAATTTATCGATTAACTTGGTAAGATCACTATTCACAGACAAGGAATCACGACTCACCTTTTCGCGCAGCTTATTAATTTCAATATCATACGTAACAAGATGTTCACGCATTGGAATAATTTCCTTCGTAATAATCTCTTTACTGCTTTCAGCAAACTTCTTATAATTCCATATCGCTACATCATCCTTATAAAAATTGGCAAGGGAAACGCCATCATGTTCGAAATTTTCAATTTCATTCGCGATCAATGTTTGATTGTACCCCGTCTTTCCAAGGTTTGCTGAACTCGCTTTATAATTATCAAATGCTTTCATAGCGGAGTCATAGCGCAAGGAAAGGGAGGTAAGACTGGCGAGTGTATTTTCTGTTGATCGCAAATACAATTCGTTTAATCCTGGATATTCACCCTGGATGGAAACATAAAGTAGGTTCGTTCTTTTGTACAATGTGTCCGCCATGGAAAAATAATGCTTCACCATTTTCACCCGGTCAATCCGTTCACGCAAACCTTCCATTTTCTTCTCTAAGTCAAACTGAATATCCGAAAGCTTCACACCAAATTCTCCTGTTCGTAAATCCCGTCTGTTATAGGCTGCATAATATTCGTCATTGCGCTTAACTTCCTTTTCCGTAATTGATTTATAGGCTTTATCATAAAAAAAGATGGCCGAGTCCATATTGGCAATCATGCGGAATGTTTGTTTCAAAACATCATCCTTCGAAGATTTCTCATGAAAGATAATGCCCATATACAAGTACGCATTCGGGTTATCGGCATTGTCTTTTAGGTAGCGTTTCAGAAAGGGTTCAGCCGATTCATACTGTTTTGTGCTGAGCAGCCCCCAAATTTCTTTGTACTTAATCTTCTGACCATAGGCCGATGAGATGAGGAAACAAAATAATAAAGCCTTGATCAAACTAACTTTTGCCATCTTCGATAGAAATTAACTTCCGAAATTAAATAAAATCATGAGATTTGACACGGGGAGTTCAATTACCACGCCAAAATGAATCAATTTCTTCAGAACCTGCCTTTTCAGAAAGCATTTCGATTTATCAGATCCTGGCTTCCTTTTACAATTTTGCTGGTTCTGCTTCATTACACCGGAATATTATCGGGTATTTCATTTGTTGCCAACAGCGCATTAATGAAAACAGGTGTGATGGATGCTGAACCTAATGATGTAGCCGTTATTAAATCATTCGATTATGATTTCAGCATTCAGGATATGAACGGAAAGGTGATCGACTTCAACACCTTCAAAGGCAAAACGATTTTTCTGAATCTTTGGGCAACATGGTGTGGACCTTGTAGGGTTGAAATGCCCACGATTCAAAAGCTGTATGATCGAGTCAATCATGAGGAGATTATTTTTGTGATACTCTCCCTCGATGAAAAGAAAAATCACAACAAGGTGTTAAAATTCATTTCAGATAAAGAACTTAACTTACCTGTTTACGAACCCGCCAGCTCATTGCCCGAACAACTTAATGTTCCTTCTATCCCAACAACATTCGTTATAGATCCAAAAGGGAAAATTGTCAGCAAGAAAGTAGGCGCTGCGAATTTTGATACGGATAAGTTTGAGAAATTTTTGAATGGACTTGGAAAATAGTTCTGGGTTTAAAGTTCAAGGTTCCAAGTTTCGAGTTTTAGAAATTGAGTGTTCGGCATCTAAAGTCTGGAGTCTATTGTCTATTCACCAATAATCCTCAAACCATCCAGTGTTAAGTTCGGTTCTATTTGCATTACATTACTCAACGAGGTAATTATAGAAGAAAGTCCACCGGTTGCAACAACTGGTAATTGATCATCTTTCAATTCTGTTTGAATACGTTTGATCATACCCAGCACCAGAGCTTCATATCCGAATAATGTTCCGGCTTGAATCGCATGAACAGTTCCTCTTCCCAAAGCAGATGAAGGCATCTCCAATGGAACATCGAAAAGCTTGGCCGCATTTTGTGACAGTGATTTAATAGCAGTCTTCAATCCGGGTGCGATGGCCACGCCTAAAATCTTTCCTTCGCTCGAAAGCGTAGTGAACGTAAGGGCTGTTCCAAAATCAACTACAATGCAACTACGATTGAATTTCGTAAACGCTGCTACTGCATTTGCCACCAGGTCTGAACCTATCTCATATGGATTCATTACCTGAATAGCCAACGTTTTATAAACTTCTGGTCCAAGCACCAATGGATTTTTCTCGAATAGGGTAACAACAACATTGATAAATTTATCGGTAAGATCAGGTACTACGCTGCTAAGAACAATTTTTTCAACTTCCGGAAGTTTACGTCCGGCTTCCAAAAAGTAATCACGGATTTTGATTCCATAAAATAATTCAGGTCGTTCACTAACGGAAGGTATTCGCCACACATGCTTCCAACTTCCTTCGTATGAAAGTCCAAGAGTAATATCGGAGTTACCAATGTCGATAGCGAGTAGCATCTTATGCATATTCCAGCAATTCGTTTTTAATTTTCTCCAAACCAACACTTCCCTTCTCCTGAATCATTTTCAAATATGGTATGGAGGCAACATCCAGAAGTTTTGGATCAACAACATACTTCGGTGTTTCAAAAGGAACTGAGTGTATCAAGCCAGCAGCTGGATAAACAACCAGCGATGTACCGACAACTAAAAAAACATCTGCGCGAGATGCATGTACAGATGCGACTTCAATTAACGGAACCTGTTCACCAAACCACACAATATTAGGACGGAGTTGTGAACCCTTTTCGCATTTGTCTCCTATTTTTAATTCCCAGCCTTTGATCGGATAAATTAATCTTTCATCCAATGTGCTTCGCGATTCAAATAAACTTCCATGCAGATGAATCACATTTGAAGAACCTGCACGCTCATGAAGGTTATCTACATTCTGCGTTACAATGGTTACCTTAAAGTGCTTTTCTAATTCTGCAAGTATGTCGTGACCACGATTGGGTTTTACTTTAAGCGCTTTCTTTCTGCGTTGATTATAGAATTCTAAAACGAGTTTTTGGTTTTTATGCCAACCTTCTGGTGTGGCTACATCCTCCACACGATGACCTTCCCACAAACCATCTGAATCTCGAAAAGTAGGAATACCACTTTCTGCACTAATGCCAGCTCCGGTAAGTACGACCAAGCTTTTCATGTTTTAAAAGTGTTGGAGTTTGGAGGTTCGAAGTGTTGAAGTAGTCAGTAGTAGATCTAAGACGAAAGTAAATTCTTAATTTGTTTTACACTTCGAACTCCAACACTACAATACTTCAACACTAAAATAGATTACTTCACTTTCCTTTTCTTTACCACTATCAATTTCTTTGCAGCTACTTTTTTAGGTGCAACCTTCTTTGCTGCAGCTTTCTTTGGCGCTACTTTCTTCGCTGCAGTTTTAGTTGCTGCTACCTTTGCTTTTTTAACAGCTGGTTTTTTTTCTGCTGCTACCTTAGCAGGCGCCTTCTCCACCTTCTTAGCAGATCCCCATCTTCCTTTTTTCTCAGGTGTATTTTCCGCAAGGATAGTACACTCTTCTAAAGTCAAATCTTTTGGTTCTTTTCCTTTCGGGATTTTTACATTCTTCTTTCCTGCTTTAATGTATGGACCGAACCTTCCGTTGAGTACCGTTATATCTGGATTCTCTGGAAATGCCTTGATCAATTTATTCGCATCCGCATGACGCTTCGCTTCAATCAATTCAACCGATCTTTCGAATGTAATGGTGTACGGATCTAAATCTTTTGGAATAGAGGTGTATTTTTTATCGTGCAATACATAGGGACCAAAGCGGCCAATACCGATCACAACTGGCTTCTCTTCAAACAATCCCATGCTACGCGGCATCTTGAAGAGTACCATCGCATCATCCATGGTTATGTTCTCAAGGAACTGTCCTGGACGTAGACTTGCAAACTTTGGTTTCTCTCCTCCATTGTCATCCGGATTTTCTCCTAACTGAACATACGCACCAAACTTACCGAGCTTAGCATAAACATTCTTGCCCGTCTTTTCATCAACACCTAACTCACGGCTCTTTCCAACTGATGAACGTTCCACCAGTTCTGTCTGTGTAACTTTTTTATGAAATGGAGTGTAAAAATTATCAATCATCTTTTTCCACTGCAGCTTGCCACTGGCAATCTCATCGAACTCGCGCTCGATCTCTGAAGTGAAAGAGAAATCGGTGATGTCAGGAAAATGTTCTACCAGAAAATCATTTACCACCATCGCGGTGTTGGTAGGGAAAAGTTTATTCTTCTCTGCTCCCGTTATTTCAGTTTCGAATTCCTTCGTTACTTTATTTTGCTCGAGTGTTAATACGGTATATTTTCTCTCTACACCTTCGCGCATTTCTTTCACTACATATCCACGCTTCTGAACAGTTGAGATCGTTGGTGCGTATGTTGATGGTCGGCCAATTCCAAGCTCCTCTAATTTCTTAACCAAACTCGCTTCCGTGTATCGTGCTGGGTGACGTGTGAAGACTTGCTTACCTATCAATGTATTCAATAACAAATTCTGACCAATGGTTAAGGGAGGTAATACTTTGCTGTTTTCCTCATCGTCATCTTCATCATCGCTCGATTCCATGTATACTTTCAAGAAACCTTCGAATTTAATCACTTCACCAGAAGCAATTAATTTTCTTGGGTTTGTAGAAATAGAAATAGTCGCAGTTGTTTTTTCCAATTCAGCATCGGCCATCTGCGATGCGATGGCACGCTTCCAGATCAAATCATACAATCTTTCTGCATTGCGATCTAAACCTGGATCATTCACTGAAAAATCTGTTGGGCGAATTGCTTCGTGAGCTTCTTGCGCTCCTGATGATTTTGTTTTATAGAAACGAGCCTGTCCGAAATTCTTTCCGTATGATGTTTCGATTTGTGCAAGGGCTGCCTTACGAGCATCATCCGATAAGTTTACAGAGTCCGTACGCATGTAACTGATCTTACCTGCTTCGTATAATTTTTGCGCCACCATCATCGTCTGCACAACAGAGAAACCGAGTTTACGACTGGCTTCTTGTTGTAAAGTTGATGTCGTAAAGGGAGCTGCGGGTGAACGCTTTGATGGTTTGGTCTGTAAATCAGCAATCGAAAACTTTGCTCCTTTGCATGATTCTAAAAATTCAAGTGCGTCTTTCTCTTCATCAAAACGTTCAGGCAATTCGGCCATCAATTGTTTACCTTTTCCTAAATCAAAAATCGCATTGATCTTAAATGCTGATTTTGTTTTGAAGTCAGTGATCTCGCGTTCGCGCTCCACAACCAATCGCACAGCAACAGATTGAACACGGCCGGCTGAAAGTCCGGTTTTTATTTTTTTCCAAAGGATTGGTGATAGTTCGTAACCTACCAATCGATCAAGTACTCGTCTTGCTTGCTGGGCGTTTACTAAATCAATATCAATGCCCCGTGGATTTTGTATTGCGTTTAGAATCGCATTCTTGGTAATCTCAGTAAAAACAATTCGTCTGGTCTTACTATCATTTAGGTCAAGCACTTCTTTTAAGTGCCATGAAATTGCTTCTCCCTCGCGGTCCTCATCGCTCGCCAGGTAAACCATTTCGGCTTCTTCGGCAAGTTTCTTTAGCTTCTGAATGATATCCTTTTTATCCGGACTGACTTCGTAGGTAGGTTCGTAGTTATTTTCAACATCGATAGCCCCGCTGCCTTTCGGCAAATCGCGGATATGCCCCATGCTTGAGCTCACTTTAAAGTCCTTCCCTAGATACCCTTCTATCGTCTTCGCTTTGGCCGGGGATTCTACAATTACAAGGTTTTTCGACATAACAGTTTTGGTTCCGAATGGCTCAAATATCTGTAAATTTTTAAAATGTCAAATTTTGATGTCGCTTTGAGCCATCCTTTCGGGCCTATTCTGTTGCATCATTTCGGCATCTATCTACCTGATTAAAAGGATTTTTCGGTCGAATAAAAAAAATATTTCACCGGACTTAGTAATATTGATGAATAACCCACAGTATTGATCTCTTAACCTCATCCTATGCCTCGTTATCTGTACTTGCTTCGTCACGCTGAAAGTGCCTCAAAACAACTTAATGAAAACGACAAAGACAGGCCATTATCTTCACGCGGAATAAAAGAGGCGCTGATGATTGGTACCTACCTATTCAAACAAAATACTTCACTCAATATTATAATGAGTAGCACCGCTGCCAGGGCGCTAACAACCGCGAATCTGGTGGCTGATGCGCTAAAGATTGACACCGATAAAATTTCGCCCCAGGAAGATTTGTATGAGGCTTCTCCACGAACCCTTCTTCAATTTATTTCTCAACTGGATGATGACCATCAACATGTAATGTGTGTGGCTCATAATCCTTCAATATCGTATTTGGCTGAATTGTTTACTAAATCAGAAATTGGCGAAATGGCTCCCGGTGGACTTAGCATTATTGCTTTTGAAATCAGTTCCTGGAAAGAAGTGAGTCAGGGAAATGGTGAGTTGGTTCGGTATGTTTTTCCGGAAATGTTAGTCGAGTAATCATTTTTGATTCAAGACGACTGACTATCTTACTGTTTTACAACTTTTGATGAAGCCGTGCGCGAGCCTGACGTAACTTTTATAATATATAAACCCGTATTAAAGTTTTCCATATCCACATCGAATACAGTTTCGAGTGATTGAATATCAAATCTCCGGATTTGTTTTCCCATGAGGTCATAAATTGCAATCGCTGAAATTTGATCTTCTGATACAATCGTTACGTGACTATCTGTTGGGTTTGGATAAACACCAACAGTAAGTGGTGTTACTTCCTTGAAAATATTCTCAACACCCGGAGTCATTGCAATAGTTGCCTTAAATGGCCCGGTTCCATTTGGAATGCGGGCAAATGAATAATCTTCTTTTTGAAATCCGAAAAGTGTAGTGTCATACATTAGGACAGATTCATCTTCCTCATAATACAAACCAATTTGTTCGCCATCACCAGAAAGTTTGAAATTCAAATGAAAAGAACCTTGCTCTGTTTGCTCATCAGCAAAAAATACTTTGTAACCACCCGGTGCTAGTGTCATTTCTCCCGGAACACTTTCCGTAAACTGAAATTTTGTTTTGTTACTGAAATTATCCGTTAGATAAAGTCCATTCAAATTAATTTCATCTGTTCCGGCATTAAATAATTCAATCCAGTCTTCTGTCTCTCCAAACTCATCCTGCGCACCCGAACGTGTTGCATTAAATTCATTAATCACAATGTTGTAATTTGTAATCGGTACTTCATCAAACATGGCTTCAATGATAACATCTGAATAAGCGGTATCTGCCAGCACAGGAATTGAACTAGTCGTCTGAATTACATTACCCGTTTTCGTACCATATAAATCAAAATCAAAACTGATATCTGAACTGGTTACAGCATTTTGATGAAGTTCTACTGCTATGGTATTTTGCCCTGGCTTGATCAAACCCTTTACAATTACAAATGGATTGAATGCCGTTTCAGAAGGTGTACCCAGAGCTAGCGTTGAATAATCAACTGTGCCTCCGGGCATGTTAATGCGATATATTTCCATACCATTGAGATAAACAACTGCACCATCATCCACACGAATAGAAGCGGTAAGATTGCCAAGCCCAACGGTATCTGCAACAGTAAATGTTTTTCTAAAATAGGTTGTAATGTATTTGTTTCCAGCATCTGCACCATAACTCACAGTAGTCGCTTCATCACCATCGCCATAGCCTAATTCAGCAGGCCCTTGCTGCCAGATATTGTCATTAAAAATTTCAGTTTGCCAATTGGCCGCTGGTAATGATCCCTGATCAAAATATTTCCAGTTATCACCTCTTGTAATCATGGTCAATTGAGTGGATTCTCTTTCTGTTATCTTCCACTCTTTAAATATATAGCCTCGCTTTGCTAATGGTTTAAGATCATAGGGCATTCCTTTAAAATAGGCAACATCCACTTCATCGGTTGTTACGCCATTAAAATTAAACGCAGCTGCATTCGATGGATTTGCTTCGACATTAATATTAACTCTTTCATTGAGTCCAAAAAAATCCGCAGTATGTTGAACCATGTACGGATTTCTTTCATTGGCAAAATCGCGCATGCGCTGTACTTCGTAATTCCAATCTCCCATGTTTCCACCCCAGCGTTGTTTATGGTAGGGCATCTCGGCAGCGATTCGTGTTTGAAAACTATCAATTACATCAATAACACGACTGGGTTTAAATGTTGTATTGATAGCCGTTAACATCGTTTGAATAAACCGGGTTCTGAAAACCGGATTTTGAAGTACTAAGCGAATGTGCAACGTTGACCAATCCGGATTAGGCCAACCCACTCCGCTATTCGGATCGGTCGCAAAATATAATGTAGGGTGTGTAGAATAACTTGCACCTGAATAAAGACCAAAGCCAAAATCAAGATCCCAAAGAATCCAACGAAACTTACCATTAGTAGAACGTTGTCTCCAGAATTTGATGTTGTTGCCTGGCCAGTCAGTGTTCGCGTAATAAATTTCGGTTACGAGATAATTAATAAACTCCTGCACATCAATGTGCTTGTCGATAAAGGCAAACGATGCTGGATCATTTAAATTAATAAGTTGCAAACTATCCTTGTATGATAAGTAGGCCGCTGGTGTTCCTTCAATTGCATTTTCCCATGTTTCAATTAAATCGACATCGTCTTTATCAACATTGAAATTGGCTTTAATGTAATCTCCATCAATTTTCTCCCGCAGATTTTGTATGCCCCAATAGTTACCATTCAGATATAATACCGATGGTTGATAGGCCATGTAATCAATATCCATTTGATCTACCACCATACTTTGCAGTATTGCATCACGGAACATGGTTACATTAAAATCATTGCCTGAGTTATTCAGATTGAAACTTCCGTATTTATAAATTTCTTTGGATGGAAAAAGTTGTTGGTCTACTGTATTGTTGCCATACTCATCGCGGGCTTTTACGGCAAAGCTCTTTTGCTCAAAATTGCGACTGCACGCCCCTCCTATTCGGATATCCAATGACTGATCATATTTCTTTGTGCCACTCTCAATGTAGTATTCAAAAACAGCGTGACGTGACCAGTCCTGATTCCAGTTCATAGGACTTCCATTGCAATTTCCTGGAATACCATTTGTTCCATCGGTATAAATGCCAATGGTATTGTCCCACAAATAGGTTGGGTTTGTTGAAAGCGAAACAACGGGAAGTGTAAAGGTATGCTCGCTAATGAAATATGTTTTGGATAAGGTATTACTTGGCAACATTCCTGCTTTGAAAGCCTTTGCCTTTAACGTTGTAGTTTTCATAATCGAAATAGCCGATGAATATTGAGTTGAAGAACTAGTCGGTTCACTTCCATTTACTGTATATCGAATCGAAACACCCGCGAGTGCGTGAGCCAATGTGATCGATTGAGTGCCGCCATACCTACCTGCTTCTTTTGAAAACACGACATCTTCCAACACCTCAGTAGCATTGTCATAACTATTGGCTGCACCCGGTGTAACTTTTGAGAGATAACCTCTTGTGGCTGCACCATCTGTTGTACGTCCGTATGAAATATTAATGTATTGACTTGGAAACGTAAGCGTATCCGCAAGAGCGGAAGAAGAAGTTGAAAGGGTGATCTTTTCACCGTCAGCATCAAGCTTGAAGTTTGTATGGAGATTGGTGTACATCTCATCACACCAAATCAGTAAATAACCCTTTGGACCTATTGATGGGCTTCCAGGTATTTGCCACATAAACTTATTGGCTGGGTCATTCGATAGAAAATATCCACCAACATTTACTGAGTTATTTCCTTTATTATGGAGTTCAATCCAGCCTGAGAAATTATAAAACTGGGGATCGTAGTTGATGTCTCCATTCGTTGGGCAAACTTCATTAATTACCACCTGCGCGTTGGATTTAACCAAAATCATCAGCATCAAACTTCCCAGAAATAAAATTTTCCTCATTCCCCGTGTTTTTACAAAACGCTAATTTAATGAAAGAATAACAATGGGTTAATACCGCCCATCCGTCCATTGTGTAACCCAGAACTGCAATATTCTGTAACTTCGATGAACAAAGTTGCGTCCAAGCGTCAGTCATGACAAACGAAGAGGAGTTTCAATGTATCGACAAGGTACTGGCGGGCGATCAGCAGGCGTATGCCGTTTTGGTCGACAAGCATAAGTATTATGCCTTTTCTATTGCCTTAAAAGTACTTCAGAACCGAAGCGAGGCTGAAGAGGTGGCTCAGGATGCCTTTGTTAAAGCATACCATCACCTGAACAAATTTAACCGTGAAGCTAAATTTTCTACATGGCTTTATCGCATTGTGTTTAACACGGCAATCAGTGCCAAACGGAAAAACAAACAGATTTTTCAAAGTATTGAGAACACAATAGTCGAATACAATCCCGGAAGTGAAGGAACATTAGAATCAACTGACAAAAAGAAATATGTAAACCAGGCGATGGCGAAACTAAACGAAGCCGATCGCACTGCACTTTCGCTATTTTATCTTGAGGAATTTTCGCTTGATGAAATTGCAGCCATTACCGATTCAGCAGCAAATACTATTAAAGTGCGCATCCACCGTGCACGACAACGATTAGCTGATGAATTAACACTAATTTTGAAACAAGAAGCGTTAACGTTATAACGTATGAAAAAGACACCACAACCTTTGGACGATACTTTATTGAACTACTTAGATGGTTCCTTAAAATCAGAAGAGAAAACAGACATTGAAAAACTACTTCATGATAGCGACTCCCTTCGTGCGCGCCTGGAAGAACTTCGTGTCATTCATTTTGCACTGCGTCAAACTAAACTTGATCAACCCTCTAGGAACTTCACCCAACTGGTAATGGGTAAGCTCGATGGTTATACAGAAAGAAGCTCCTTCCCTATTCGCAACGGTATCTGGTTATTAGCTGGAGTATTAGTAGCTGTGGGTATCGTTGCATTGTTGGTCTCATCAGGAGCTTTTGATCAGACCCAAACGGTAGTTGATTTAAATAAAATCAACCTTCCGAAGCAATACATTCAGGAACCATTGCCTACCATTCCATTCAACGGAAAGTTATTAATCAATATCATTATCGTTTTAAATCTCGGACTAGCCTGGGTAGTCTTAGATCGTGCCATTCTAAAACCGTACTTCCAGCGAAGGATGCAAACACATTAGGAGAATATAGGAGTTAGAATTTAGAATGAATAAGCACCTTCTCAAGGAGGGTGCATTTTTATTTTCTTAATTAAAAAGGACACTCTATTCATCTTAACGAATCAAGCTACATTCTAAATTCTAACTCCTATATTCTCTTCATTCGCTTTCAACTCTCAGCTTCAAAGACTATCTTTTCTCCGGCATACATATAACCAACCGCATGACGAACACCAACATTGTTTTCCGCAGCGCCATTGTAGCGGCACTCGGAGGATTTCTATTCGGATTTGATACAGCCGTAATTTCAGGAGTTGAAAAATCCATTCAGCAACTTTGGGCACTCGATAGTTTCAACCATGGTTTTACCATCGCCTCTGCATTAATCGGAACCGTAATCGGTTCGCTCATTGCTGGCATTCCTGCAGAGCGTTTCGGTCGTAAAAAAGTATTACAAGGTATTGGCTTGCTGTATCTTGTTACATCCATTGTTACTGCTCTTACTTCGTCTTGGGAAATCTTTGTGATGTTTCGTTTTCTTGGCGGAATTGGAGTGGGTGCTTCATCTGTTGTCGGGCCTATGTATATCTCTGAAATTTCACCTGCTGCCAGTCGCGGAAAATTGGTGGGTCTATTTCAATTTAATGTAGTATGTGGTATTCTCATCGCCTTTGTTTCAAACTATTTGTTGTTTGGTGTTGGTGAAGAAGCATGGCGTTGGATGTTGGGCGTGCAAGCCTTTCCCTCACTCGTGTTTTTTGTGATGGTGTTTTTTGTTCCTGAAAGTCCACGCTGGTTAATCAAACAAAAAAGAATTGACGAAGCTCAGAAAGTCTTCATACAAGTGGGTGAGCCTAGTCCGAAAGAAATAATCCACTCCATTGAACAATCGCTTCACTCAGAGGCAGGAGTTAAGAAAGAAAATGTATTCAATGGTAACTACAACAAGCCCATCATGTTTGCTGTGGTACTCGCAATGTTCAACCAACTCTCAGGTATTAATGCCATTATGTATTATGCTCCAAGAATTTTTGAAATGACAGGACTCACAAAAGACACAGCCTTACTTCAGGCTATCTCCATTGGAGCAACTAATATGATTTTCACTTTACTGGCAATTTCCATCATCGATAAAGTAGGAAGAAAAAAATTACTCATTATCGGCTCTGTCGGTATGGTCGTCTCACTCGGACTGGTTGCCAGAGCTTTTTATGCCGAAGATTTCGGAGGCTTTGGTGTTATGCTTTGTCTGGTTGGATTCATTGCCTTCTTTGCGTTTTCACAAGGTGCAGTGATCTGGGTATTCATCTCTGAAATTTTCCCAAACAAAGTTCGCTCTGCCGGACAAACACTGGGCAGTTCTACACATTGGATTATGGCCGCCATCATTTCGTGGACATTCCCCATCATTGCCGATATGAAGGGCGGAGGATATTACTCCTTTTTATTCTTTGCGGTCATGATGTTGGTACAAGGATTTTTCGTTTGGAAGGTATTGCCTGAAACAAAAGGGAAATCATTGGAGGGAATTCAGCAATCTCTGGGAATACATTAAAAAGGAACGAGGTAAGAGGAACGAATTACAAGTGAACTATAAATATGAAGTGAGTTCAAATATGAAGTGAGTTCTTTCGTGATTGATCTTCGGGAATATTTTTTAAAACCTTGTGGCTGAACAATCTCTGAGTTAGAATTTTTCCAGTTCTTATAAGCATTTAACAATGCTTGTCTTATTTTTTCTTTGTTATCACCTTCAATCATTTCTCCTGCTCCTGATTCATTTAATAAAGCGGCAGCATCACCCTTCGATGGACCAGTTCCGAGAATAGGTAAGCCCGTTGCCATGTACTCAAATAATTTTCCAGGCATATATCCTTCTGCATCTTTGTAACCGGTAAGAATAATCAACAACAGCGCTGACTCGCCATACAGTGTAATAAGATCATGATGAGGAACTGATTTCGTGAATGTAATAACGGAAGACAATGCTGGTGACTGGCCAATAAATTCTTTTACCTGTGGATGTACATCACCCACAAAATCAAGATGGACATCATTCTTAAAATCCGGATAATGATTCATTACATCTTCCAGTGCAAGAAGAAAAGGTTTAGGATCGCACTTCTCGTTTACAATTCCTGCATGACGAATCACAAATTTATCAGGACGCTTGATGATCATGTGCTTGAAATCTTCCTCGTCATAGCCATTGGTAAGCAATGTTACCTTTCTGCTGGATAGTTTTTCAAACTGTCTTACATAGAAAGGTGTTATGGTAATAATCTGATCAGCATGCTTCAACACTTTCAACTCCAACCTGCGATGAAATTTTCGCGCAATACCTCCCACCATTAAACTATCAAGCAAACCCCACTCACTCCATGGATCCCGAAAATCAGCAAGCCATTTTATTGATGGATTTTTCTTTTTCAATTTCAACCCAATCAGATGCATACTGTGCGGTGGGCCTGTTGTAATGATCGTATTGATTTGATTATCGCGAATAAAATCATTTAAAAACTTCACGGAAGGACGAACCCAAAAAAAACGTGGATCAGGAATAAAAAAATTTCCACGAATCCACGTACTTACATTCTGAAAAAGTGATTTCTTTTTTCCGAAAACCAAATCGGTTGGCTTAGCTGATTTTTTACTTCCAAAAAGAGAAGAGAGTTTAAAGAATGCATCATAAGGTTCCCAAATCAGATGGCGAATTACTTCTGCTTCTTTAGGTACGTCTTTCAGCAATGATTGATCTTGAACGGCAAAGGCAGGGTTCTCCGGTGTATATACATATGGTTTCCAACCAAGACTCGGTAAGTATTTTACAAATTTAAGCCAACGCTGTACCCCACTGCCTCCACTCGGTGGCCAATAGTAAGCAATGATCAAAACTTTGTTTTCCATTATACCTAAACCTTGGACTTTGAACCCTGAACCGTTTTATAAATCTCTTCAATATTAACAGGATTCATCCAAACAATTTCATTGTCGCGTTTGAACCAGGTCATTTGTCGCTTGGCGTATCGTCTTGAATTTCGTTTCAACAATCGAATGGCTTCTTCGCAATCATACTTCCCTTCCATAAAATCAAAAATCTCCTGATACCCAACCGTTTGAAGTGCTTGCTGATCTTTGAATGGAAATACTTGTTTGGCTTCTTCGAACAATCCATCGTGAATCATTTGATCCATCCGATCATCAATGCGCTTATTCAATACTTCGCGAGGCAACTCCAAACCAATTTTCACAATTGAAAAAGGATGTTGAAGCTTTGCTTTTTTTCGGAAACTAGAAATAGAAAGTCCTGTTCCGATCTTCACCTCCAACGCACGCATGAGGCGATGTGGATTTTGCTGGTCTATGGTTTCAAAATGTTCGGGATCAAGCTCCTTCATTTTTCCCTGCAGCCAATCAATACCTTCCTTTTCATATTGACGATTTAATTCTTCCCGGACCTCATCCTCTATTTCTGGAATATCATCAAAACCTTCCAGAACTGCTTTCACATACAAACCCGAACCTCCACACAAAATAAGGTAATCGTGCTTTTCAAAAAGTTGATAAATAAGTTCCAATGCATCGCGACCATATTGAGCTGCATCATATTTTTCCCTTATGGAATGACTGTCAATAAAATGATGTTTAACCGTTGCTAATTCTGCTTCATTTGGTTTTGCAGTGCCTATAGTTAACTCCCTGAAAATCTGGCGGGAATCGGCTGAGATAATTTCGGTTTGAAAATGTTGGGCAAGCTGAATGGAAACAGCCGTTTTACCAACCGCTGTAGGACCAACTACCACAATTAATTTTTTATCCCGCATTTCCAAGCCCGAAAGTTAAGGTATTTCCTTTGTGAACCTTCGTGTCTTAGTGCCCTTGTGGCGACAACTTCAACAGCTTTTTTTGCCACAAAGTCACCAAGACACGAAGAGGGCACAAAGATTATGAACAATGCAAAGTGCTATTATCCAATAACATTTTTTTCTATCTTGCCGACTGAAATTTACTATAACCATGATCAAATACACGGTTCCGTTTCTTACTAAGTTAGAAGACATGATTGCAGAATCTGACTACACCCTTCGTTATGAAAAGGGCCATTTTAAGTCCGGATACTGCCTATTGAAAGACCAGAAGATCATCATCATCAATAAGTTCTATACCACAGAAGGCAAGATTAACGCGCTGTTGGACATTCTAAAAAATGTAGCGCTGGATGCCACCCGGTTCACTGAAAAAAGCCAAAAGCTTTACGAAGAACTTACCCAACATTCAGCAGCCGCTTGAAAATAATATTTCTGGGCACCGGCACATCTCAGGGGGTTCCAGTTATTGGCTGCACATGTGAAGTTTGTCAATCGCTCGACTATCGGGATAAGCGGTTGCGCACTTCAGTTCAGGTTGAAATTTCCAATCAAAGTTTTGTAATTGACACAGGTCCTGATTTTCGCCAGCAAATGTTGCGCGAAAATGTGAAGCGACTGGATGCCGTTCTTTTTACTCATGCTCATCGCGATCACACCGCAGGTCTAGATGATGTCCGTGCTTACAACTTCATGCAGGGGATGGATATGCCTGTCTATGGAGCCCAATCTGTTTTAGATCAATTGCGATTAGAATATGCTTATGCCTTCGCTGAGAAAGTTTATCCAGGCATTCCCCGATTACAGCTCAACGCTATTGATGATCAGACTTTCCAGATAAACGGTATTGACATCACACCATTGCCCGTTGAGCATTTACACATGTCGGTATTGGGTTTTCGGATTAAAGATTTCAGTTACATCACCGATGCGAACTCAATTCCTGAAGCAACTTTGGATCGATTGAAAGGCACAGAAGTATTGGTATTGAATGCACTTCAGATTGAACCGCATATCTCTCACTTCAATCTGAAAGAAGCATTGGCTATGGTGGAGAAGATAAAACCAAAGAAGACGTACTTCACACACATTAGTCATAGGCTTGGTTTGCATGCTGACGTTCAGAAAAAACTACCGGCTAATGTATTTCTGGCGCATGATGGATTTCAGGTAACAGTTAATGGTTAATGGTTATCTGTTAATTGTACTAACTCTTCGAATTTATTCCCAAGCCAAGAATATTCGCTTCAACACTTCGAACACAAGCACTTCAATACTTCACCTGCTCAAATCCCCATCTCACGGTTAACTATTAACCTATAACCATTAACTTTCCCCGGTGCATAATAATTATTACTTCCTCCGACAACTAACACCGGTTCTCAATCTCAAACTAAAAGATTGTGTCATATCGGAATGTTTTAGTCAGAACAAGGAAGAATTGATTATTCGATTTGAAACGAGAACTGATCCGTTTTTTATCAAAGCGAGTTTGCTGGCATCTTTTTCTTGTCTCTCTTTTCCCGATAATTTTCAACGCGCAAGAAGAAACAGTATTGATCTTTTTGGAGAGCTGATTGGACAACGGGTTGAAGGTATTCGGCAATTCGAGAATGAACGAAGCTTTGCTTTGATGTTGAGTAACGGTTACGCTTTGCTTTTCAAAATGCACGGAAACCGAAGCAATATTGTTTTATTTAAAGAAGGTAAAGCCTTTGAACTTTTCAGAAATAATTTAACAGAAGATGAAGTGCTTATTCTGGACGAACTAGATCGAACGATTGATTGGTCGCGTGAAGGTTTTGAATTACAGCGTGATACATTACAGTTACAGTATTTCACCTTTGGAAAACTGGTTTGGAAATATCTTGAAGATAACGGTTTTCAAAATGCCACATCGGATCAACAATGGCAAGCCATACAAACCCTTCAAGCTGATTTTGAAAAATTACGGTACTTTATCATCGAACTGAATAATAAACTTTACCTATCGCTGATTCGATGGGGTAATGTAATGAAGGAGTTCAGCGATCCTTTGAAAGCCATCAATGAATTCTTCCATACCTACACCCATCATCACGCTTTTTCAAAAGAGAAGTTAACGGCACTGTCAGCTTTAAAATCAAAATTACATTCGGGTGAACTGTATTGTAAAAAGACACGCGATAAACTCAACGAATTAGAAATCAATAACAACTATAAAACCTGGGCGGATTTACTTATGGCGAATCTCCACGCTATTAAATCAGGAACAGAAAAAGTTTCTCTACAGGATTTTTATCAGGAGAATCATCTTATTGAAATCAAACTTAAACGCGATCTAAGTCCACAGAAAAATGCTGAGGTATTTTACCGGAAATCAAAAAATCAACAACAGGAATTGGATCGGTTAAAACAATCTATTGAAACCAAGCAAAAGGAAATTGAAAAGATAAAAGAACAAATTCAAAAGTTAGAAAACACCGAAGACTTAAAAGGTATTCGCAATCTTTCTACATCCTTTGGATTAGATGCTGCTAATGAAAAACAAGCTGGCCCACTTCCCTATCATGAATTTGAATTTCAAGGATTTAAAATCTGGGTAGGCCGAAATGCTCAAAGCAACGACACGTTAACGTTGAAGCATTCCTACAAAGAAGATTTGTGGCTTCATGCAAAAGATGTAGCAGGCTCACATGTATTGATTAAGCACAAGGCTGGTAAAGATTTTCCTAAAGAGGTAATCGAACGCGCAGCTCAACTCGCAGCCTATAATTCAAAACGCAAAACAGAATCGCTCTGCCCTGTATCAGTCACGCAAAAGAAATTTGTGAGGAAGAGAAAAGGTGATCCCGCAGGAACTGTAATTGTAGAAAGAGAAGAAGTAATTATGGTAGAACCGAAGCTCTGAAAAAGTACGAGGTAAGAGGAACAAGGTACGATCTAACCTTGTCTCTTGTTCTTCCTACCTCGTTCCTTGAATTATTTTACAACATTAATTTTCAACGTATTTGTTCTTGCACGATCCTGGATCGGCATACTTGCCAGGAAGATAAAGGTATCACCACTTTTTACATGACCTTCTTTTTTCAATATCTCCTCAACATCAGCAATGGTTTCGTCCGTTGAGTTGGAACGATCATAATGATATGCGCTGGTTCCCCAAACCAAGTTCATTTTGTTGATCAATGATTTGTTTCCTGTGAAAACAAAAATATTGGCATTTGGACGATGGGATGAAGACTTGAATGCCGTGTAACCGGATGCCGTCATACCCACAATTGCTTTTGCTCCAACATCTTTAGCGAGTTTACATGCTGCCAATACTAAGCTGTCGTTGATATAGGTTGGATGACTTGGATTTACATCGCGGAAGCGGAAATAAATGTTTGGATTCTTCTCTACTGATGCAATGGTACGCACCATACTGCGAATAACCTCCAAAGGATATTTACCTGAAGCAGTTTCTGCAGAAAGCATCAATGCATCAGCTCCATCCATTACCGCATTTGCCACGTCATTTGTTTCGGCACGGGTAGGACGAGGATTCTCGATCATACTCTCCATCATTTGAGTAGCTACAATAACGGGCTTACCTGCTTTGTTACATTTCTCAACGAGCATCTTCTGTACCATTGGCACTTCTTCCATCCAGATTTCTACACCCAGATCTCCACGCGCAACCATTACAGCATCCGTAACAGCAATGATCTCGTCAATATTGCTTAAGGCTTCCGGCTTTTCAATTTTCGCTACTATGCGAGCCATTGATTTGTGTTTATCCATGATGGCGCGCATGCTGTGAATATCCTCTGCCTTACGTACAAAAGACAAAGCGATCCAATCCACATCGTTTTGTAAACCAAACTCAAGATCGATAAGATCTTTCTCAGTCAGAGAGGGTGCAGAAACTTTAGTGAAAGGCAGGTTAATACCCTTACGTGATTTCAACGGACCGCCATACACCACTTCTGTAACTACTTCAATATCTCTAATCTCAACTACTTTCAATTCAATTTTACCGTCATCAATCAAAATCATGTCTCCTATCTTCACATCCTGAGGAAGTGTTTTGTAAGATGTACTCACAATTTCACGGTTTCCTAATAATTCGCGAGCAGTAATTACTAATTGTTGGCCACGAACGATCTCAATACCCGGTTCCATTTCATTGACACGAATTTTAGGTCCTTGTAAATCTTGCAACAAACCTACTGTTGTACCCATTTCAGTATTCAACTCACGAACAATCTGAATTACTTTTAAATGATCGGCATGTGTACCGTGCGAAAAGTTAAGTCGGAAAATATCGACACCTTCCTTAATCAAGGCTCTCAGCGTGTCTTTTGAGCTTGATGCGGGGCCAACGGTGGCCACAATCTTCGTTTTGTTGTAAGAAATTTTTTCGTGCATAGTATTTAGTAATAAATCGATTGATTCAAGATAGTAAAAGCGCGTTCACGCATGATCAGAAAACAAAATTAGATTTGGATTTCAACGTCTCTGTCGGAATAGAAGAAATCAATTGAGCTGAAGGTATTCTTTTTAATTGGTCAATCACGGGCTCGTGCGAAAAATGCTCTTTCATGTCCGCCAAAATTATAAAATCAAAGTGAGGAAATTCAGGGGTTAAAAAATACTTTCCGGCATCTCCGTCAACAGGCTTGTTTTTGAATAGTTTCAATCGATTGATCTCGGTTTCGTGGGCATAAAAAGAAAAACTTTTCTCTTCATTATTTTTGAATCCAACCACTAAATCGGGCTGTTTTATGAGTTGAACACCCAATTCCTGGTTGATCTCCCAGGCTAGTTTATAGCCCTTAACAGTGGCAATAACCCCGAATAATTCAAAATCGAATTGATAGTCTATTATAAGCTTGCTCTTCTTCATTTTGAATGGACGTGTACGGCCACAGGCATTTGGCCAAGATCAAAAAAGTTTGACAATATTGAGGCAAATCTCTTTATTTGCAGGGATTTTTAAATCACTAAACCTTAAAAACATGTCTGAAATTGCACAAAAAGTAAAACAGATCATCATCGAGAAACTTGGTGTTGAGGAATCTGAAGTTACTCCTGAAGCGAGCTTTACTAACGATCTTGGCGCTGACTCTCTTGACACTGTGGAACTTATCATGGAATTTGAAAAAGAATTCAACATCTCTATCCCGGATGATCAAGCTGAAAATATTTCAACTGTTGGTCAGGCTATCTCTTACCTGGAGCAAAACGTAAAGAAATAGTTAGTTAGTACGCCCCTACCAACCACACCCAATTGACGCATGATAATGAAGCGAGTAGTCGTTACAGGACTTGGTGCACTCACTCCCATCGGAAATACTTTGCCAGAATATTGGGAAGGGTTGAAAAATGGAAAGAGTGGTGCCGCCCCTATTACCCGCTTTGATGCAAAGCTCTTTAAGACAAAGTTCGCCTGCGAAGTAAAGAACTTCGATGTGGGCAACTTTATGGATCGTAAAGAAGCGCGTAAAATGGATCCGTTTGCTCAATATGCCATGGTGGCGGTTGATGAGGCTATAAAAGATTCAAACCTCCCGTTAGCTGAGCTAAACCCGGATCGCGTTGGCGTTATTTGGGGTTCAGGTATCGGGGGGTTATTAACCTTCCAGGAAGAAGTAAAAACGTATGCCAGAGGCGATGGAACTCCACGCTTCAATCCGTTCTTCATTCCGAAAATGATTCCCGATCTCAGTGCAGGTCACATTTCCATTAAGTATGGCTTCCGTGGGCCAAATTTCGTAACCGTTTCTGCATGCGCATCTTCTACTAACGCGATCTATGATGCCTACACTTACCTTCGATTAGGTAAGGCTGACATCATTGTGTCGGGTGGTTCTGAAGCCGCAGTATGCGAAGCTGGTGTCGGTGGTTTCAATGCCATGCGCGCACTTTCTGAACGAAACGATTCCCCTGAAACCGCTTCTCGTCCCTACGACAGAGACCGCGATGGTTTTGTGTTAGGCGAAGGTGCAGGAGCATTGATTCTTGAAGAATACGAACATGCAAAAAGAAGAGGTGCTAAAATCTATGGAGAAATCCTGGGTGGTGGCATGTCTGCTGATGCATACCACATTACCGCTCCCCATCCGGAAGGCGCAGGTATTACGAAAGTAATGTTTGACGCATTGGAAGAAGCTGGCTTGAAAACAAGCGATGTGGATTATGTAAACACACACGGAACCTCTACACCGTTGGGTGACATTGGCGAAATCAAAGCCATTCAAAAAGTATTTGGAGAGCATGCATACAAGTTGAACATCAGCTCAACAAAATCCATGACCGGACATTTACTTGGAGCTGCTGGCGCTATTGAAAGTATCGCTTGTTTATTGGCGATTAATCAATCCATCATCCCTCCTACCATCAACCACTTTGTTGATGATCCGGAACTAGATCCGAAATTGAACCTCACCTTTAACAAAGCGCAGCAACGTGAAGTGAAGGTTGCACTTTGCAATACCTTTGGGTTTGGAGGTCACAATTTCTCGATCATTTTAGGGAAAGTTTAAAGTTTTCGGGCTTCGAGTCGAATGTTCAAAGTTTCAAGTTCCAGGTTTAAAGTTTCTTGTCTAAAGTTTGAGGCTGCGAGTTGATTCTAAATTCTAACTCCTACATTCTATATTCTCGTACCAAGCACTAATTCCTTTAACTATTCACGATTAACTTCTTAATTTGCATTCGGTAATCATGACATTCATAACACTTGGTCTGGAAAATCCTTAAGCTTCCAAAGGGAAAAACAACGGGCGATAAAAAGCTTGTGCAGGCTATTCAAAACATTGCCGGCTTCACGCCCTCCAACCTCGAACTTTATAAGTTGGCTACGATACATTCCTCCATTGGAAAAGAGAACGGACAAGGATATAAAGAATCAAACGAACGTCTGGAATATTTGGGCGATGCGATCTTGGGTGCGGCTGTTGCTGATTTTCTTTTCAAAAAATTCCCCTTTAAATCAGAAGGTTTCCTTACTGAAATCCGATCGCGAATTGTAAACCGTGAAGCGCTTAATTTACTTGCACGAAAAATTGGTGTGGGTAACATTGTTCAGTATGATCCGAAGAATGCTAATCTTCAACAAGTTATTCTGGGCAATACACTAGAAGCTATTGTTGGTGCAATCTATTTAGACAAGGGGTATTTGAAAACAAAGAAATTTGTGATCGATAAACTCATCGGCCCAAACTACAATGTTGATGAACTTGTTAACTCCGAATCAAATTATAAAAGCAAGCTTATTGAATGGGCTCAATCATCCGGAAGAGAAGTGCGTTTTGATATTGTGGATGTAAAGAAAAACCGCAATCAAAAAGAATTTGCTGCCCAGGTTTTTGTGGATAATGAACCAAAAGGGCTGGGTTATGGTAATAGTAAGAAGAAGGCAGAACAAGACGCAGCGTTAAAGACCTGTGAGATGTTAGATCTGCTGAACGATTGAGAAAATACTTTTACGTTACCGGTTTCAGGTTGCCAGTTTCCGGTAACTGGCAACCAGAAACCCTGAAAGATTTCATCAACGTAAATTAAGTTGAAAGCTTCACAACCTAACAGTTAAACTCCACCCGTGAGAAAATTAAAAATTGCAGGCGCAGCCGTTAACCAGATTCCGTTTCACTGGGGAAACAACAAGGCTAATGTTCAGGCTGCTATCGATGCTGCTAAAAAAGAAAGCATAAAACTGCTTTGTCTTCCTGAACTCTGCATAACAGGCTATGGATGCGAAGATGTTTTTCTTAGCGATTGGCTTTCAGAAAAAGCCTGGCAAGAACTTCAATCCATTAAAGAATTTTGTGATGGCATTACGGTAAGTGTCGGCCTACCTATTCGCATGGAGGGCATTAGTTATAATGGTGCTTGTGTTATCTCCAATAAAAAAATACTGGGCATTACCTTAAAACAGAACTTAGCCCGCGATGGAGTTCATTATGAGCCACGTTGGTTTGATGAATGGCCAGCGGGAAAAGTTATTGAGCTGATAAGAGACGGACAAACTATTCAGGTTGGTGATGTTATTTACGAAGTAGACGGTATTCGCTTTGGATTTGAAATTTGTGAAGATGGATGGCGCAAAAAAGGTCGTCCGGGTTATAAACTTGCAGAGCGAGGTGTTGATCTGATTCTCAATCCCAGTGCCAGTCATTTTGCAATGGGGAAAAGTGAATTACGCGAACGTGAGGTTGTCATTGATGGATCGCAAGAATTTAACTGCGTTTACCTCTTCGTTAATTTATTAGGTAACGAAGCCGGCCGAATGATTTATGATGGTGATGTCATCATCGGACAAAACGGAAAATTACTGGCCGTTAATAAACGTCTCTCTTTCAAAAACTTTTCCCTACTCTCTACCCATGTAGATTTTGATTACCCAGAAAACTCAATTGCAATACCTTCATCTGATCAAAAAGAAGAAAACGAAGAGTTAATACGAGCTGTCTCCCTTGGCTTGTTTGATTACGTTCGAAAAAGTAAAGCAAATGGCTTTGTACTTTCTTTAAGTGGTGGTGCCGATTCCTCTTCGTGTGCCATCATGGTTGCAGAAATGGCGAAGCGAGGAATTGCCGAACTCGGAATTGAAAAATTCTGTCAGCAACTTACTCTTCCACCAGAGGTAAAAGATTGGAAAGATGCCGTAAGCAAGTTACTTACCTGTGCCTATCAGGGAACAAAAAATTCATCGATCGAAACGTTTACTTCGGCTGAGGCTCTTGCACAATCAATCGGAGCAGAATTTCATCATTGGAAAATTGATGAGGATGTGACGTCATACACCTCTAAAATAGAAAACGCCATCGGTCGGAAACTTCAATGGGAAACCGATGACATTACCTTACAAAATATTCAAGCCCGATCACGCTCTCCTATTATCTGGATGTTGGCCAATGTAAAACGTGCTGTATTGCTTACCACTTCAAACCGAAGTGAAGGCGATGTTGGATATGCAACGATGGATGGGGACACCAGTGGAAGCTTTGCCCCTATCGCTGGTTTGAGCAAAGTGTTTATTCTTCAATGGTTAAAGTGGGCTGAAAAAGAATTGAACCAAACAGGTCTGCATCCTGTAAATAATCTGCAACCAACGGCCGAACTCCGCCCATTAGAGCGACGTCAAACTGATGAGTCTGATTTAATGCCTTATTCAATCCTGAATGAGATAGAAAAGCACGCCATCCTGGATCGCAAATCACCAATAGAAGTCTATGAAATTATGGTTGACAATGGATACGACCCCGTTCAACTTAAAACTCATATTCAAAAATTCTTCAAACTCTGGTCGGCCAACCAGTGGAAACGCGAGCGCCTTGCCCCTGCCTTCCATTTAGATGATTTAAATGTTGACCCACGCACTTGGTGTCGGTTCCCAATTCTTTCCTCCGGTTTCGAAGAGGAGCTGGAACAGTTAAATAACCGATAAAAATCCCTCCAGACGTAATACCCAGGGAAATCGCTTTTAACATTTTAACACTAAACTTCTGTAATCATCATTGAGAGCAGCGGTTAGTCGTTTTGATGGTTTAGACATTCTGGTGGATTTTTCTTTATCCAACAAAGTCAAGGCCAGCTTGTTGACGATAGA
>JANODK010000280.1:0-7607 GCA_031412655.1 Chryseolinea sp. | reverse complement strand
CAGAAGCCATTCGCAAAACGCCATCCTGGCAAATGTATGTGGGAGTTGATGGAGGTGGTGACAGAGACAGATGGTATCGCTATACGCACCCGGATGGAACGGATGAAGGCGTACTGGATGGAATTGGAAATGATATCAAATTCGCCATGGCAAAGGCTTCGTACAATTTCAGAAATTCGATCAAGCAATGGATGTCTGAGATACTTCACATCCTGTTTGAAGCCGCAGCACTTTGTATCAATACGATCCGGACTTTTTATCTCATCGTATTAGCGATACTCGGACCTATCGTATTTGGTTTTTCGGTATTCGATGGATTGCAACATACATTGACAATCTGGATAGCCCGGTATATTAATGTTTTTCTCTGGTTGCCTGTAGCGAACATTTTCGGGAGCATCATTGCTAAAATTCAGGAGAACATGCTGAAGATTGACATTCAGCAAGTTAATCAATACGGTGACACTTTTTTCAATTCATCTGATACCGCTTACCTGGTCTTTATGGTAATTGGAATCGTAGGATACTTTACTGTTCCGAGTGTCGCAAGCTATATCGTTCACGCAAGCGGAGCAAATGCCCTGCTATATAAAACAACAAGCCTTATTTCAGGTGGCGCGCACTCAACGGTTTCAAACACTGTCGGTGGTGCAACTTCAATGGTAGTACCAAGTGCTTCTGATCGTGGTTCACGAGTTTCCAGTTCCACACCAGATCAAAACAGAATTAACGGATACATGCATGATAAACTTTCAGGTAAATAAAAACTTCACTTTATGTTTCAACAATTCAAAAATATAGATACCGCCTTTAAACACATCCGATGGTTTTCATTTGCCTTGATCATTTCATGTGTTGGCTTATGCTGCTACGCCATCTTTAAAAGCTACCAGATGGTGCAGGTCACTCAGGCGAGGATATACATTCTAGCCAATGGAAAAGCTATAGAAGCGTTCTCTGCTGAGAGCAAGGACAATATTCCCGTAGAGGCAAGAGATCACGTGACGATGTTTCACTACTACTTTTTCACTCTTCATCCTGACGACAAGGTTATCCAGGCAAACATCCTAAAGGCACTATACCTCGCGGATGCGTCAGCAAAAAGACAGTATGATAACCTGAGAGAGAACAGTTACTACGCAAATATCATTTCTGGAAATGTAAGTCAGGAAATAAAGGTTGATAGTATCACGATTGATACAAATCAATATCCATACTATTTCAGATGTAGTGCAATTCAAAAAATAATTCGAGCCACATCACTTGTTACCAGAAGCCTGATCACGGAGGGATATTTAAGAAATGTGCAACGGTCAGATAATAATCCACACGGGTTTCTGATAGAGAAGTGGAACACTATTGAGAACAGGGATATCAAAAGCGAAAACAGGTAGCGCCATGGAATTACTGGAAAAACTTCATTTAAAAGTTCAGGTGGTTTTAAAATCGTTATCGGGAATAATGAGTGCACGGTTTAATTCACTCCCTAAACAAATGAAGAAAGCAATTCTATTAGGATTCGGGATAGTAATGGGAGGGATAAGTTTAATGCTCATCATTCAGGCCCTTAGTAATCAGGAGAACAAGACAACAATTTCAATTCAAAGACTGAGTGTACCAAAAGATATGTATATGAAAGAACAAAGATCAATTCTAACTGAGCATCTGATTCCTGTAGGAAAATTTAAAGGCGAGATGGAGGGAGAGTTTGAAGCGTTCTACCTCGCTGTAGATCGCGAAGGTAAAACCTTTATTAACCGAAGCCCTAATTTTTCGGACGACCCTTATGATAAATCCAAAGGATGGGAGCAAACATCTAAAGAAGATCTTGAACGCTTCCAAAAGCAACTTCATTTTTTCCCTGCAAGGATCAAGGGAATAAAACCGTAAGAATCAAACCATTTAAAAACAAAAACTATGAAATCGCATTCACAACAATTTATACAGAAAAGAAGATTCTATATGGTATTGCCAATATTAGTAGCACCTTTTTTAACAATGATATTTTGGGCGTTAGGCGGGGGCCAAGGGACAACAGCACATGCAATGACAGAAGGGAAGGCTGGTTTGAACCTTGAGCTCCCCAATGCCCAATTTGATGAGGATAAGAATGAGTGGGATAAACTGAGCCTGTACCAGAGGGCACAGCGTGACTCAATGAGATACTATGAGGCAAAAAGGAACGATCCATATTTCCGTTTGCCAACACTTAAGGGCAGTCAGGATACAACGAAGAAGCCAGGCAATGTAAACACTTCGCTGGGTCAAAAGGATCATTCGATTGATGAAAATGAAGCCAGGGTTAACGAGAAGCTTGAGGAGCTTTATAAAAACCTCAACCCGCCCAATGAAGATTCAAAAAAACAAAAATATGAGAGTGGTCAAATGCCCGCAAGTGACCCTAGGTTTTCCAATGATGTGGAACAGTTGGAGAATATGATGAACATGATGCAGGAAGGCGGTGGAAATGATGACGAGATGAAGGAGATCCAATCTGTACTGGATAAAGTTTTAGACATCCAACATCCGGAAAGGGTCAATGAAAAACTGAGAACCCAAAGTCAGAAGACTCCCACACATGCTTTTAAAGTTTCTCCAGGTGTTGAGCAATCAATTGGTTTAATGCCTTCAAAGAATGAGGCAAGTGATTCTATTACTCTGGTTTATTCTGAAATGAATAATTTTTACGGACTTGATGAAGTCAATTCGGTTGAAAATGCTCCCAAAGCAATTCAGGCAGAAGTTTACAATGCTCAAACACTGATCAGCGGATCAATTGTAAAACTCAGGCTGATCAATGATATCTACGTCAACGGATCATTGATACTAAAAAATCATTTTGTGTATGGAGTCTGTGGACTCAATGGTGAGAGACTTACAATTGAAATCACCTCAATTCGAAACGGGCAGGAGATATTACCCGTAGCACTATCCGTTTTCGATATGGACGGTCTGGAAGGCATTTATGTCCCGGGAGCACTTGCCAGGACAGTAGCTAAACAATCTTCGAATGATGCAATCTCAGATCTTCAATTGAATACCATGAATCCTTCCCTTGGTGTTCAGGCAGCAAGTGCTGGGATAGAGACAGTAAAAAGCTTCCTCAGTAAAAAGACCAAGCTTATTAAAGTAACGGTAAAAGCAGGTTACAAAGTCTTGTTAGCGGATGTCAAAAATGAAACAAATCGTTAAACATAAATCATTTGCCTATGGAATAGAAATGAAGTTAAGTTAAGGAACGTGTCAATGGTTAGGAGGGACTGGATAACATCTCTCTTTAAAATTCAGAAGTCAATTTAAAGATAAATATTTATGAAAAATAAAATCAGGATGATCGTTGCATCATTACTATTAGTTGCGAGTTATGGCTTTGCTCAATCGCCAATTGAAAAGCTAAATATTACTTATTTAAAAACCACAAGCCTTGTGTTCGAATATCCAATTATTAACGTTGACAGGGGAAGTAAAGATGTACTCGCACAAAAGGTAAAGGATGTAAACAATACGTTGCAGATCAAAGCAGCCAGAAGAAGTTTCCCTGAAACTAATTTAACAGTTATTACCGCTGATGGCAAGCTTCACCATTTTTATGTGTGCTATTCAGAAGAGCCGGAAAGACAAACTTTCAATATCGATTCGACTGATGTTCAAATTAAATTCAAAGAACGTCTCAATGTCAAAGAGTTCCAGAGAAAGACAGATCGCATATTGAGAAGCCGAAAGCACGGAGCCGTAGAAAGGGTATCAAAGTATAAGATCAAATTTTCTCTCAACGAAATCTATATTGATGACGATGTAATTTTTTATCAGGTACAGATCAAGAACAAGTCAAATATCAATTATGATATTCAATCTCTCAGGTTCTTTATCAGGGATAAGCAAAAGTTAAAAAGAACGGCATCACAAGAGGATGAATTGCTGCCATTATACATGAGAAATGAAACTGCAAAAATTAATGGCCGCACTTCTGCCAGTGTTATTTATGCTTTGCAAAAGTTTACAATACCCAACGCGAAAACACTGGACATAGAATTATTCGAGAAGAACGGTGGACGGAATCTAAAGCTCCGTATTGACAATAAAACAATCGTAAAAGCCGAAAGGCTTCCATAATTATTTAAACATTTAAAATTACTATTATGAACCAAAAGAATTATGATTTTCTAAAAGACGGTCTCAAGTACCTGGGTTTCGGTGAAGGACTAAACAAGAAACTAGAGGAAGGACTTACATCTGGTAAGTCAGAATTTCTACTCAGTACTGTAAATGAGTATGGAAAGGATAAGGTCAACTATTCACTTGATTTTAAAAAGTCAGATCAATCTGATATGTATTTTTTTAATAAATACCAGGCATCATTTAAGCCGGAAGGTGATGCGCCAGAAAAGTCCCAGACATTCTATATCAAAAAGAATTCAGGGATCACAGCAAAGGAATCTTATAATCTACTAAATGGCCGGTCCGTGAATAAGGATCTTACCAATGCCGAAGGCCAACCTTACAATGCGTGGATGCAACTTGACTGGAACCAGAAAGACGATAAAGGTAATCACAAGTTTAAAATGATCCATCAGGCCTATGGATATGATTTGGGAAAAGAGTTAGAGAAGCATCCGATAAAGGAGCTTAACGAACCAGTTACCAAGGAACGACTTATGCAGTCCCTTGAGCGGGGAAATCTTCACCAAGTCACCTTTGTTAAAGCAGACAGGGACGACAAGATGTTTATTGAAGCGAATCCTCAATTCAAGACCTTGAATATTTACGATGGAAATTTGAAGAAGGTCTATCAGGAGCATGAGAAGAAGGAGAGTAGGCCAGAAAATGGAAAGGAGGTTTCTGCTCCTGAAAAAAAGCAGGATAAGAAGAAGGATGTTGGAGGGAATGATTCAGAAGAAGAATCGCCCAATAAAGGCAAGCGGAATTCCTCTAAGAAGAAATTAGGTGTTTAATGTGAAAAGAAATGTTGGTAAGCTTGTCAGGTGAGAACCTATTTTGCCGTAGCGTTTTTCAATTTTTTGCCTTCAAGCTTATCCCACATTATATGTCGTTTTTTCTATTAGAAACAGGTGCAAGGATATCGTGGTGCTTTTCAATATTTGTAGGTTTCTGAAAAATAAAATCTGCTCCTAATCTTTTAAGAGCCTTTGCGACAGTCGAAGGCGTTGATGATGAAAATATTGTGATTTCCACTGGTATTCATGTAATTTCTTAATTATTGCCTGATAAAATTGGATGTAAACGATGTTTTGATTGAGATTTCTGCGCCTCAGTATAAAATAGCAGGAATAGAATTGAGGGAAATCGAACAAAAACAAATAAGCGGAACGGTTAAAGGAAATAATAACTTAGATGCGCCCCCCAACAACAGGTAAGTATATCTGTTCCGTTAGGTGGATTTTAACATTGTAATGGCAAAACATTACACTTGCTATGGTGGTCAAAATAATCGTATTAGTTCTTGGTGCCGGTGGTTCTCGCTAATCTGTGGGAGGCAGTTATGCTGCCATGGGTGTCGCTTTGCTTACTATTTCAAATGCGGTGAGAATTCAAAAGAATGGAATTTTAATTAACATTTCAGAAGGATATGTAAACTTGGTAGCGTAATATTACGTTATAATGATGCAATGGGAATAACCAAATCAGAACTATTCAAAAAACGTCAAAATAAGATGGCTGTTTTAGCCAAGGCTTTTGACCATCCTGCAAGAGTGGCGATCCTGGAATACATTCTGGATAATAAAACTTGTATATGTAATGATCTCGTAGATGTACTTCCACTATCTCAGTCGACCATCACCCAGCATTTAAAAGAGTTGAAACAAATAGGAATTATCAAAGGAGAAGTCGAAGGACCGAAAGTAAACTATTGCATTGACGAAAAAGTATGGGAAGAAGCCAAGGATATTTTCATTAATATGTTTACCAAGTTTGTTCCTAAGAGTGAGTGCTGCTAGTCTTTTTTTGATTAATCATAACGTAATATTACAATAATACACTAAAGAAATTTATATATGAAAGCCATTGAGACTCCCGAACAACTCAAGCAGATTGTAAAGGATAAATACAGCCTGATAGCCGAACAAGATAGAGGTATGAACGCAGCCAGTTGCTGCGGTGCCACGAGCGGTTGCTCTACTGTAGATTATAAGGTAATGGCTGACGACTATTCCAATCTAAAAGGGTATTCAGTAGATGCCGATCTTGGACTGGGTTGTGGACTGCCTACCGAGTTTGCGCAAATAAAAGAAGGTGATGTTGTCGTTGATCTTGGATCGGGTGCCGGTAATGATTGTTTTGTGGCAAGGTCAATAACAGGAGAAAGAGGAAAAGTTATCGGTATCGACTTCACCGATAAGATGATTGAGAAAGCAAGGATCAATGCAGACAAACTGGGATACAACAATGTGGAATTCCGTCAAGGCGATATTGAAAATATGCCGTTGGCAGCAAATGTAGCGGATGTTGTTGTGAGTAATTGTGTATTGAACCTGGTACCCAACAAAAAACAGGCTTTCACAGAAACGTTCCGAATACTAAAGAAAGGCGGACATTTCAGTGTTTCCGATATTGTATTAGTGGGTGAGTTGCCAGATGGACTAACTAAGAGCGCTGAGATGTATGCAGGTTGTGTAGCTGGGGCTATTCAGAAAGAAGAGTATTTGTCCATCATCAAAGAAGCAGGATTTTCTGAAATCACTGTACAGAAAGAAAAGCGAATTTCACTTCCAGATGAAATCCTGAAAGACTATCTAACGCCTGAACAGATTGCTGATTTTATCAATGGCAAATCGGGAATTTTCAGTGTAACGGTCTATGCAGTTAAAGGCGAAAATTGTTGCCCTCCCGGATGCTGCGATTGACCAGTATGGCAGTCAGCTGCGGATACTGGATGTATGACTGCATTGGAAGCAGAACGTTTCTTCGCTGCATAAGAACTTGAAGATGCTATACTTTAAATCAAACTATTAAAACTTAACCAATATGAAACGAATTCTTTTACTGTCAACCTTAACTGCACTACTCATGTCATTTACTCCTGAAAAGAAAGCAACGTTCTATGTCCATGTTGAAAAAAACATTGAGACTTATATAAAGGAATTTGATCAGATTCCTGAAGAGCGTAAAAAAGCCCTGAAGAAAATTGCACTGTTTGTCGAAAGTAAAGTAAAGGCAGGTGAAAAAGCAGAACTCATTTTTATTTGCACACATAACTCACGAAGAAGCCACATCTCTCAAGTATGGGCGCAGACAGCGGCAGCGTATTATGACATACCGAATGTGATAACGTATTCAGGAGGAACAGAAGCGACAGCTTTCAATCCCCGTGCAGTGAAGGCAATGGAAGAGGCTGGTTTTAAAATCAAGAAAACTAGTGAAGGCACAAACCCGGTCTATGAAGTTCGCTTTGCTGATGATGGTGTTGCCATCAAAGCATTTTCTAAAAAATATGATGGTGAAGGAAATCCAAAAAATGGATTTGGTGCAGTGATGACTTGCTCTCAAGCAGACAAAAATTGCCCTTTAGTTGCTGGAGCTACTGTTCGCATTGCCACTCCGTATGATGATCCGAAAGAATTTGATGGCACACCGCAGGAAGCTGCAAA
>JANODK010000279.1:0-2902 GCA_031412655.1 Chryseolinea sp. | reverse complement strand
CGCTACCAGTTCCTACGTTTATACCTCCATTTGTTTTAAATTTGAGATCTTTTAAAATTTCCCAGGAAAAATTCAATCCTACGTTTATATCATAGCCTTCGTCTCTCTTGTAATTAACATATTGATCCCCAACCGGATTGCCTTTCTGTGAACTATTGTCTCTACCCCAGCCTCCCAAGGGATTAGTACTATCATAAACAGGAACTAAAGGTGAGCTTCTAAAATTTATCGGACCAGGATTTGGAGTGCTGAAAGGATTCCCTTGCTGGTACGTTCCATAAAACGTTTCTCCTATGGTTATTTTCCTTCCTACTTTGTGGTCAGAGTTTATCCTCAAGGTATAACGCTCCAATTTATTGTCAATTAGCGTTCCGTCTATTCCCTGATAATTTGAAGATATATAGAATGTGGAATTCTCACTTCCTCCGCTCATATAAGCTGTGTAATTTTGCTCCAAAGCGGGCTGGGTTATCTCATCAAACCAATTTGTATTGGGAAGTTGCGATGGGTTCGGAAAACTACTTGCAGGCTCACCGTTTGCAATCTTAGCTTTTATGTAGTCATCACGTTGTAGTAATGTGGGTAAGTTAAAGATATTGCGCAAACCAACATTGGCGTTAAGGCCCACTTTAATTTTTTGTGACTTTCCACGTTTTGTAGTTATTAAGACAACCCCTCCAGAAGCCAGAGTCCCATATATAGCCGCTGCACTTGCATCTTTTATCACTTCCATCGATTCAATATCCTGTACGTTAAAGTTAAAACCCGTTCCGAAAAATGGAAGCCCATCGACAACGTACAATGGCCCCACGCCATTAAGACTTCCGGCACCACGAATGGTAATATTTGGAGCGCTGCCGGGAGATCCATCGGAAGCTGTTACATAAACCCCCGCCACCCTGCCTTGAAGCGCAGATGCAACACTAGCTACCGGAAGATTTTTAACAGTCTCCCCTTTTACGGAAGCAATAGCCCCTGTTAAATCAGACCTTTTTTGCTCCCCATATCCTACCACCACAACCTCGGATAAACTTTGAATGTCAGGCATCATTGTAACATTGATTGAAGTCCGAGAATTTAATGCTATTTCTTCTGACAGAAATCCGATAAATGAAAATACCAAAACTGAATTTTCATTAGCAACTTCTATCTTAAAGGCTCCATCTGCATCTGTTACTGTACCATTTGTTGTACCCTTTTCAATTACGTTCACTCCAGGTAATGGTGCATTATCATAATCACGCACAATTCCTTGAGTAGAGAATGCAAGAAATACCTTTTGGGGTTCAAAAACGGGAAGTGCAATGACAGGACTTTGAACTACAGCAGATTCCTGATTGACAGAATCTCTAATGACACCTTTAGATTCGCTTTTTGAATTGCTCCGTAGAACAATTTGATGTCCCGTTAAGTTGTACTTAATATGCAATGTTTGAAAAAGTTCCGGAATAAAAGACTGTAGTGGTTGAGCCGAAATATTTACTGAAAATTTCTGTGATATAGGGATTTCATCATCGGTATAGATAAAAACATACTTACTCTGCCTCTCGATACCGGTCAATATTTCAGCGAGCGTAATCTCCTGATCATTAAACGAAATATTTCCCTTCAACTGATCCGAATTCTTACGCTGAGAATTTTCATTTCTTTTCACAGCAGATGCAAAACTCGAAGATTCCTGACCTGAAGCCATACCAATGGTGATCAGAAAAAGTACGAGGAAAACACTTGTTTGAAGCTTCCATTTTGTAATGTTCAACATAGATTTTACTTTTTAGGGTTAATTATCATTTACATAAAAGCTGCTAGTATGCAGCGCATCCACTTCCGCTTACCTGTAACTCATGTTGGGTTATGACGTATGTGTAATCCTTCGTTTGCGCGAAGAGCTGCATTACTTCATCCAAAGAATTATTTTGAAAGGTTCCGGTCAGTTTACAATTTTTAAGGTCTTCATTTCCAAAAACTACCTGCTTTCCAAAATTCCTTTCTAACACTTTCGCCACGTCTTCAAACCGTTGTGATTTGAACACGAGGCGGCCATCAGTCCATGATTTATCATCAATGCTGTTTGTTTTTTTCTTCTTAATCTCTCCTGAGATTTTGGTGTAAACCGCTTTATAGTTTGGGGTAATGCGTATGGTGTCTCTCTCCGGCATACCATTCTTTAGCGGTGCAATGAAAAGTACTTTTCCGGTTAAAACTGAAGTCTCGACATTTGGCTCATCCTCAAAGGCTTTAACATTGAAAGACGTTCCTAACACCTGAACATCTCCATTGGATAAGTGAATAATAAAAGGCTTGTTTGGGTTTTTGGTAACATCAAAAAAAGCTTCCCCATTGAGGTAGACTTCTCGCATGTTTGTTGCAAATTCATCAGGATATTTAATTTCGCTTTCTGCATTCAGCCACACCGTACTTCCGTCAGAAAGTGTAATTTTTGAACGCTCACCTTTAGTATTATGTTTTGATTCCCATGTAAGACTACTAATCCAGGTGTTTTGATTACTTAAAAGAGAAGTAAACACATACCATCCAGCACCAATGGTAAGTATTAGGATAGCTGCAATTTTGAAAATCCAGGAAGCAGACAAATAAAAATGCCTTTGTACTTTAGCAGCATTAGATGCATTGATTTTACTTAGAACATCCGTGTAGGCGTTATCAACATTAACCTTTTCTTCCTGTTGCCCCTTGCCCCAATACGCTACTATGCTGTCAAAGCGAATTCGTAGTTCCTCCGAATCTCTAATTAATACATTTAACTCTTCTTCTTCGTTTGCACTGGCTTCACTAGCCAAATGCCGGCTGACTAATAACCAAAATCGATCGTCTTGCTTCATGCTGATAGGGTTCTCTATAGCATTAAGACAAGATTTTGAAATCGATTACGGACAAGCTT
>JANODK010000278.1:0-4979 GCA_031412655.1 Chryseolinea sp. | reverse complement strand
AAAATCAGTTTTTGAAATGTGTAAGGTCATGAGTTCACGGTCATTTGTTATTCAATTTCACATTAACATCAAAACAACAATTATGAAAACTCGATTATTCCTCTCCGGTATTTTTTCTTTATCAACCCTTTTTGCTTTTGCGCAAAACAGTGGTGTGTACTTAAGTGCTTCTGATTTTGCTGCAGGCAAACTCGCCTACGAAATTAATTGCTCAACCGAGAAGCATAAAATCAAGCTTAATGAATTCCTGAATCAGGACTACATAACTGTAGTTCATAACAAACAATCACACAAATTGCAAAAGAAGGAAATCTTTGGCTTCAAAGACTGCGATAACCTTACTTACAGATTTACTGGTAACAGTCAATATGTGATGTTAAATCCTACAGAAAAGATTCTTTTGTACAAGCATACCATAGATGCATCTAAAAATCAGAAAGCAGAAACACATTACTACTTCAGTGTTTCAGGCGCAGATGAAATGCAAGCATTAACATTAATGAATCTCAAGAAAGCATATCCAGAAAATCATAAACTGCATGATGCCCTGGATGCAGAGTCTAAAACGGATGATGAACTGGCGGGTTATGATTCATTTCATAAGGTGTATAAGGTAAATCGAGTTTATACAAGTAGTATCTAAAACGATGTATTTACTTATTCAATGAGGAGTTCTTTAGGTAAAGAACTCCTTTTTTTTTGGAGCAATGTTTAAATACAGATAGTAAGATCCTCCAAAGTATGAAATAGCTATTAACAGAAAGAAAATGATAGAAAAAATCATCTCTTGGTCAATGCACAACCGCTTCTTCGTTTGGCTAGGGATACTATTAATCATTGTTGGTGGAGTATTTTCTGTAGTCACTACACCTGTAGACGCTATCCCTGATCTTTCTGAAAATCAGGTAATCATTTACACTGAGTGGATGGGTCGTAATCCCAAAATCATAGAAGACCAGGTCACCTATCCGTTGGTATCCAATCTTCAAGGTTTGCCAAAAATTAAAAGTATCAGGGCAGCTTCCATGTTTGGGATGAGTTTTGTGTTTGTCATTTTCAATGACGATGTCGACATCTACTGGGCGCGGTCACGTGTTCTTGAACGACTTAACTATGCGCAAAAGTTTTTACCTCCGGGATTGACTCCCTCGCTGGGTCCTGATGGTACCGGTGTAGGACACGTTTTCTGGTACACCCTTGATGCGCCTGGTTATAATCTTGGAGAGTTACGTGCACTACAAGATTGGTACGTCAAGTTCGCGCTGCAAAAAGTAGAGGGTGTTAGTGAGGTCGCTTCGTTTGGCGGCTTCCAGAAACAATACCAGGTTACCATCGATCCATACAAGCTCGTGTATTTCAATGTTCCACTTATGGATGTAACAAAGGCAATCACAGGAAATAACCGCGATGTAGGGGGCAGTGTTTTCGAAATGAATTCCACTAGCTACATGATCAGAGGCCTGGGTTACATCACAAGTATTGATGACATCAAAAGCGTTTCACTAGGCACATATAAATCCATCCCTATAAAAATTTCGGACGTTGCCACAGTGCAGATGAGCAGTGATTTGCGATTAGGCATAACAGAGCAGAACGGTGATGGAGAAGTTGTGGGAGGTATTGTGGTGATGCGTTATGGTGAGAACGCCAAAGAAGTGATTGACAGAATAAAAGAGCGCATAGTCGATGTTGAAACGGGGTTGCCTTCAGGAGTAAAATTTAAAGTTGCTTACGATAGAAGTGATCTGATCGAAGCAGCTGTTGCAACGCTTAGTGAAGCATTATGGGAAGAAATACTCATCGTGTCTATTGTAGTGATGATATTCATTTTTCATTTTCGAAGCGCACTGGTAGCAATTATTACCATTCCACTTTCCATTCTCATCGCCTTTATTATTATTCGATTTGCTGGAATAAGCCTCAACATCATGTCACTTGGTGGTGTTGCATTGGCAATAGGCGACTTGGTTGATGCGGGTATTGTTATGACTGAAAATGCTTACCGCCAGCTTACCCAGGCAGTTGTCAAACCCCAATCTGAACCGTGATGAAAAAGGAACGCATAGGCAATACCAGTGAGCTGCCGGAGGAACAACGGATAAGCATCATCGAGAAGTCTTCGCGTACGATAGGCAGAGCTGTGTTTTACTCTATACTCATTACATTGATTTCGTTTTTTCCAATTTTATTTCTTACAGGTCAAGAACAAAAATTGTTTTCTCCGCTTGTTCTCACCAAAACATTTACCATGATCGGGTCAGCGATTGTGGCACTCTTTATAGTGCCGATGTTGCTGCGAACATTAATGAAAGGAAAACTTAGGCCCGAAAGTCGTAACGTTATTTCTAATTTCTTTATCCGATTATACAGTCCCGTACTTCGTCTGTGCCTCCGTTGGAAGAAGACCGTAATAGCCATTGCCATTATAGCAAGTCTTGGTTGCATTCCTCTTTTGTTGCGAATGGGTTCTGAATTTATGCCGCCATTAGATGAAGGCTCAATTCTTTTTATGCCGGTTACACTTCCTGATGCTTCCAATTCCGAAATCAAGCGCATCCTTCAACTACAAGACCGGCTTATCAAAGAATTTCCGGAAGTAGTAAATGTATTGGGCAAAGCTGGAAGAGCGTATACCGCTACAGACAATGCGCCCTTAAGCATGATTGAAACAATCATCATTTTGAAACCAAAAGATGAATGGCGTGATGGGATGACAAAAGAAAAACTCATCGCGGAACTGAATGAGAAAGTACAGATACCAGGAGTGACAAGTGGATGGACTCAACCTATTATCAACCGAATCAATATGCTTTCCACCGGAATACGAACAGACGTGGGTATTAAGGTTTATGGGCAAAACATTGACAGTATCTATAACATTTCTTTGGGCATCGAAAAGGCGCTGAAAGGAACTGAAGGACTTGCTGATTTATACGTTGAGCAACTTACAGGCGGGAAGTACCTCGACATTAAAATCAATCGAGAAGAGCTTGCACGGTATGGTTTGAGCACAGACGAAGTAAGCATGCTCATTGAAACCGCTATTGGTGGTATGAACCTGACCAACACGGTAGAAGGGAGAGAACGTTTTACAGTAAGCCTCCGGTTGGGACAGGACTATAGGAATGACCTTTCGGAGATTAATCGTATTCCAATCCAAACTGCAAGTTATGGTACTATTCCCCTTTTAGCCGTAACTGACTTAACCATTTCAGAAGGCCCACCAATGATCAGTTCTGAAAATGCCATGCTAAGAGGTACCGTACTTTTCAATATCCGCGGTAAAGACATGGGCAGTGTAGTTAAAGACGCAAAAAAAAGAATTGAGAATGAATTCAAAAAATTACCAAAGGGATACTTCATTGAATGGAGTGGGCAATATGAAAATCAGGTACGTGCCCAAAATCGATTGAAGATCATCATTCCCATCACACTGCTGATCATTGCCTTTGTCTTGTATTTCACTTTTAAATCGGCAAAAGAAATGCTAATCGTGCTTTCGAGCTTGCCGGTCGCACTTGTCGGTGGGGTATATTCTATGTATTTCTTTGACGTTAATTTTTCTGTGGCAGTGGCGGTTGGTTTCATTGCCTTGTTTGGCGTTGCAGTTGAGACGGGAATACTCATGATTGTTTACCTGAACGAATCCATCCAAAAGCTTGCAACAACCAAAGGTAATTCCGCTGATAAAATCCAGAGTGATGATATAAAAGATGCAGTATTTGAAGGTGCAGTATTGCGGGTGAGACCAAAACTAATGACTGTCATGGCTGACATGGTTGGACTGCTTCCCATATTATTGGCTACGGGCACAGGAAGCGATGTAATGAAGCCTATAACCATTCCTTTCGTGTTTGGTCTCATTACCTCTACGCTATTTGTACTCATTGTATTGCCTGTAGTCTATGAAGTTGTTAAGGAACGTGAATTAAAAAAGAATGGTAAACTTCAATACATGGAGATTAAAGATTAAATGCTTAGACTAAAACCATATTCAGCATCATTGCTAGTACTCGCAGGAGTAGTCTTGATGGTTGTGGGTTTTTATTTTATTTTTCTTCGACCGCCATTGTTACCCAAAGACCTTCGATACATAGGCACAACTTTATCAGACACCAATAATAATATTCCTGGTTTATCCAGTTGGCTCAAAAAAGTATTCTGGGTAATGGGAAGTTACATATTCACTACAGGTTTGCTGACGGCTTATATAGCGGTTACATCTTTCCGCACCCGAACGCGAGGCGCACTACTCGTTGTTACAATCGCTGGATTTACATCAATTGGGTTTATGACATTTGTAAACTTTATTATCGGATCAGATTTAAAATGGACTTTATTGGCTCTAACATTTCCTTGGGCGATTTCATTAGTTCTTTACCGACTTCACAAATGAAAAATTAAACACTTCGATTAAAAACAAATGCCATGAAAACTCTTAAAAGAATTGAGAAATACCAGGCGAATTCCGAAAAGGTATTTCAATGCATAGACGATTTAGGTGTAACCGGTATGCACATGACTAAGTCATCTATGCCCATGATGGGTGGCAAATTGGATTTAAATTTTCTTACCACCAATCACACGGGTCTTGGTTCTAAATACCAATGGACAGGAAAGATTGTGGGTATGACAATGGACTTCACTGTTGAAGTTACGAAGTGGATTAAGGACAAAGAAAAAATTTGGGAAACTATTGGAGATCCAAAAATGATCATCTATTCCTGGTTTAGAATGAACCTCGAAATTTCAACCTCATTGGATGACACACAGGCTGAACTTTCCATAAGCTATGAAAAGCCAAGTGGATGGTTCAAAAGATTGCTGTCATTTTTCCTTGCTGATTGGTACTGCATGTGGTGTTTGAAGAACATGCTGGATGATGCCGGAAAAATACTGAATAGCCCGGAATTAAAAGCGGAACGTAAACTCCACCATCTTGAAATGAAGGCCTGATCATGAGCGTCCTTAAAACATAT
>JANODK010000277.1:0-9501 GCA_031412655.1 Chryseolinea sp. | reverse complement strand
TTTTAAAACTGAAGTCATTTCCTTTGCCACTGCCGGATGCGTTATGGAAACAACATCAAGATTAATTGCCTTCATATCTTCTAACGTCCATTTTTTATTTTCACTTACAAGTTGAAAAATTCTTCCAGCTCTTGCTTTAGGATAATAATAGCCGGGATATAAAATGCCATCAACAGTATCAGGTTGATTGTTGGCCGAATACACAAAGCCCCATGGTGGATTTACTGCATGTGGATTTTTTGAAAAGTCATAATATCCTAAGTACTCATCCTTGCCGGATGCTCCATCTAAAAAGAATTTCGATTGAACATGTTCAGGACGAATCGGTATTTTTCCAACGGCCCACCAGGCAATATTTCCCTGAACATCTCCATACATAATATTAAGACCCGGAGCCGGGATTACTGAAATCGCTTTCTCGGCTTCCTCAATTCTATTTGCATGATTCAATTTGTAGAATGCTTCTCCTGCTTCGTTTTCACTTTGAGTAAGTGTCCAGGATAGTGCAACAGGTTGTGTAGTCTTTTCCAGATTTTCAATTACTCCATTTATGATTGATCCATGACGAGATGATTTCACCTTCAAAACAACATCTTCTTTTCCTTTCACTTTAATAATTTCATCACGAACTGATAATGTTTCCCATTGATCTTTGAATTTCACTTGTCCGGAGTCGGCAGGATTAACGGTCTCTAAAAAGAAATCAGTATCATCATTTTCAAACATGGTAATTCCCCAACCGCATTGCTGATTATTTCCCAACAGCGCAAATGGAATTCCGGCAAGGTAATGTCCATACAAACGAAAGCCTGGATATTCAATATGTGCTTCGTACCAGACTGCCGGTTGTCCGAAGCCAATGTGTGTATCGTTCGCTAAAATCGGAAAACCAGATTGTGTACGATCACTGGCAACGACCCAACCGTTGCTTCCTTGAAAAAGAGGAACAGGTAATTGTTGCAGCGCTTCCTGAATAGAAGTAACCAACCGATCAGAATTACCCGTTTTTTCTTGTCCATTAAAGCTTTTAATTCGCACTGCGTCTGATGGAGTTTCAATGGCGAGATCGCTCAAGTAGTCTGCTCCTAATTCTGTTTTTATTTTTTGGAGAACAGGATCAGCTTGCAATCCTTCCGCAAAGCCAAGCGACATAAATCCAATAGCCAGGTAAATATCATCTGGTGTAAATTCTTCTTTTGGAATACCCATGATGCGAAACTCAATAGGCATTTTGCCAGTGTGTACATATTCATTCACACCTTTTTGATAGGCAATAGCAGCACGCTGAAATGCTACACTATCGCTGCTCATAAATTTCTTTGCTTGCTCTTTTGCAAATTGATTGATACCCAATGTGCGAAAGAGCTTATCTATCTTTAATAAGTCCGGGCCTAGTACTTCTGATAATCTTCCACCCGCTGCCCGTCTCAACATTTCCATTTGGAATAAACGATCTTGGGCATGAACATAGCCAAGAGCGAAATAAGCATCTGTCTCATTCTTTGCATAAATATGAGGCACGCCAACATCATCGTACTTCACTTCAACTTCTTCTTTTAACCCAGACAGCTTGAGTTCACCATCATAATTTGGTTTCTGAGTCTGGAGGTAGATAACAATGAATAATACAACAGCGACAACGAGAGCAAGGAGCCCAATCAGGATTCGTTTCAAAATTTTCATAGTACATTCTGGTTCACGTTAAAGTTAGAAATTTCTATCTTTAGTCAATCGTTAAAGAATATGAATAAGCTCCTGATTGTAGCATTTTGTTTTTGGTCGCTGATGGTTAGCGGCCAGAACAGGTATGGATTGACGCCAACCAACTATTTGGAGTATCAGTCCACTGTAAAAGCTAATGCAAATAAGGAATTGATTGATCTTGAAAAATTCGTTCCCAGACTTGTTCTTGATATTCGTTATGCTACGACTAACAATTTCACTGGTGAAAAAATTTATAATCTATCAAAAGCATACTCCAGAAAGCCAGTGGCAGAATCGTTGAAGAAAATTCAAGCCGAATTAAAGAAGGAGGGACTCGGAATTAAAATCTTTGATGCCTATCGACCTTATAAAGCCACTGTAAAATTTTATGAAGTTTATCATGATACCACGTATGTAGCCTCGCCTTACCGTGGTTCGCGCCATAACCGGGGATGTGCACTGGATCTTACCATCGTGAAACTAAGCACAGGCGAAGAACTAAAAATGCCAACTGAATTTGATTCCTTTAAAAAAGAAGCCTGGCCAACATCTGCGGTGACTGATCCTGTCATCAAAAAGAATCGTACAAAATTAATTGCAGTGATGGAGAAGTACGGCTTCAAAGTGAACAGCTCCGAGTGGTGGCATTATGATTTTATTGGATGGAAGCAGTATGAAGTATTGGATATTGATTTTGAAGCGTTAGAAGGAAAGTAGGCAGTAAGCAATGGGCAATAGGCAAAGAATCATTAACTTTGAATATGGACTACAGAGAATACATTGAGATCAATCCAGCTATTCGATTTGGAAAGCCATGCATTAATGGAACACGGATTTCTGTTTATGATGTTTTAGGTTGGCTTGCATCGGGTATGACCTACGAAGAAATAATGAATGATTTTCCAAGTCTTAAAAGAGAACACATTCTTGCTTGCCTGGCATACTCTGCTGATCGTGAGCGAAAAGTTAAAGTAGTTATCTAAACAGGCTATGTTCGATGAAATTACTTTTTGACGAAAACATCTCCTTTCGAATCGTCAAGAAATCAGCAGAGATATTTCCAAATTCTATACATGTTACGGATGTATCTCCTGCATTAGAGACTGATGCAGCGATATTTGAATACGCTAAAGTAAATGAATTTACAATTGTGACCTTCGATGAAGATTTCAATGATCTTCAATCCTTACGTGGATTTCCACCCAAAGTAATATGGTTACGAATGGGAAATTCTTCCACTCTAAGTGTTTTGCATAAGCTTTCAGAAAATATTCCTACTATGTAGGATCTGTCAACGAATGATCAACTTGGTATTTTAGAAATTTATTAATCATGACGATAGAACAAGCCCAAACCCAGGTCGATCAATGGATCAAAGAACATGGTGTTCGATATTTTAGTGAGCTCACCAATATGGCGATGCTTACAGAAGAAGTAGGAGAGGTAGCCCGCCTCATGGCAAGAAGATACGGTGAGCAATCCGAAAAGGAATCTGATAAGAATAAGGATTTGGGAGATGAAATGGCCGATGTACTTTGGGTCTTGATTTGTCTCGCGAATCAAACGGGTGTCAACCTTACAGAAGCATTTCAAAAAAATATGGAAAAGAAAACACTTCGCGATATCGATCGACATAAGCAAAACGAAAAGCTGAGGTAACGATAGTACAGTAGTAAAATTGGAATATTTTTTTTATTTTCAGAATCAAACCAAACCCTAAACCAATGAAGAAATTTCTTAAAATTATCGGCATCATTTTGCTGATAATAGTTCTGGCAATTTCAGGATTGCTCACCTACGTAAAAACGGCTCTTCCAAATGTTGGAGATGCTTCTGATCTTAAAGTGGAGGCAACGGCTGAGCGTATCGAACGTGGAAGATACCTTGCTCACTCCGTTACGGTTTGTCTCGACTGTCACTCTACTCGCGATTGGAGTAAATTCTCAGGCCCGATTACACCGGGAACACTAGGTAAAGGAGGCGATCGATTTGACGAAAGTGTTGGATTTCCGGGAGTATATTTTGCCAAGAACATTACTCCCTTCGGAATCAGCAGATATACCGATGGTGAACTTTATCGCGTGATTACAACGGGTGTTAATAAAGATGGAAAAGCAATTTTTCCAGTAATGCCGTATCCATATTACGGTAAGCTGGACGATGAAGATGTTTATTCCATCATTGCTTTTGTCAGAACACTGGAGCCTGTAGAAAGTCAGGTTCCGGAATCAGCGTCTAATTTTCCAATGAATTTTATCTTGAATACTATTCCGCAAAAAGGAAATCCAATCAAAAGACCTGATCCCTCTGATCAACTCGCTTATGGTGCTTATATGGTGAATGCCTCTGGATGTATCGAATGTCATACGCAAGTTGACAAAGGACAAATTATAAAGGAGCTTGCTTTTTCAGGAGGAAGGGAGTTTGGTTTTCCTGATAAATCAATTGTTCGGTCGGTAAACATAACTCCTGATGAAGAAACAGGCATTGGAAAAATGACGAGCAACGAATTCATACAAAGGTTTAAAGCATATGCAGACTCATCTTATGTCGCTCCGAATGTAAAGCCGGGAGAATATAATAGCATTATGCCGTGGACGATGTACGCCCACATGACCGAGCAAGATCTGGGAGCAATTTATGCTTACCTCCGCACGGTCAAACCTGTAAAAAATTCGGTTGTTAAATTTACCCCAGCTAATTAAAGTAAACTCTTCAAATAAGAGTTTAAAAAATCCTCTCCAATCAGGGAGGATTTTTTTATGATGTAATAATTAGAATTTGATTCGTGTGTGCGCGGTGTGTGTTTTATTGGTGTGTGATGTGTCTTTTCTTTTTCTTATCAATTCGTTGCTGCACTAAAAAATTTAGTAGTTTTAAGAACGTCTAATCTTTCTTAAGCCTATGTCCGACAACCAACGCTACCTGGCACTCGATGTTTTTCGGGGAATGACCGTTTGCTTTATGATTATTGTGAACTCTCCAGGGGATTGGAGTATTTCATACGCTCCGTTGCTTCATGCTTCGTGGCATGGGTTTACACCAACCGATTTAGTATTTCCTTCTTTTCTTTTTGCCGTTGGTAATGCCATGGCTTTTTCGATGTTTAAGTTTGAAGGTCAGGATGGATCAGTATTTTGGAAAAAAACAATCAAACGCACCGTTATTATTTTTCTCCTCGGATATTTAATGTATTGGTTTCCGTTTATTGATTTCAATTCAGGAACCTTAAGACCAATAAGTGAGACACGAATCTTTGGTGTGCTGCAACGTATTGCGCTTTGTTATTTCTTTGCGTCTGTCATCATACGTTTCGGATCGAAGAAGTTTGCGATTGTAATGAGTGCATTGTTGCTTGTTGGATATTGGATTATACTCTATGTATATGGAGATCCGAATGATCCATACAGTTTAGCGGGTTATGCTGGAAATAAATTGGACTTTTTAATACTCGGTGAGAAACATCTTTATCATGGTGAAGGAGTAGCGTTTGATCCCGAAGGAATCTTAAGTACACTGCCGGCAATTGTGAATGTTATTCTTGGTTATTTGGCAGGTGATTTTATTCGTAAACATGGTAAGTCGTATGAGACCGTTGCCAAGTTGATGCTTGCCGGATCGTTGTTGATTTTTCTTGCCCTTACATGGAACATGGTATTCCCTATTAACAAAAAAATATGGACCAGCTCTTTCGTGTTACTCACGGTTGGACTTGACTTCTTTATATTATCGATCCTGATGTACGTAATTGAAATGTTAAAGAAACAATCGTGGACACACTTCTTTGTTGTATTCGGTAAGAATCCACTCTTTATTTATTTGCTTTCTGAAATCGGATTGATTCTTCTATTGATATTGCCCAACGAGCATCATAGCATCCGCGATTGGGTAACGAAAGATTTCTTCGGAAGTTTTATGAGTCCCATCAATGCATCCTTCTTCTTTGCTTTCTTCTTTATGCTGAGTTGTTGGGCGGTGGGATATGTATTGGATAAGCGAAAAATTTATGTGAGAGTTTAAGGTTCAAAGTTCCAAGTTCAAGGTTTTGATAACATTGAACTTGGAACCTGAAACCTGGAACACTAAACGATTAACACTCCATCCCTCAACACTGGAACAAGATTGTACTGATCACAGGTAAGACAAAACTGTATGTCTTTATAAATATTCAGTTTAGCTAATCGCTTTACATGGCTTGATTCTTTTAGGAAATAAAATAAATCTTGTTTCCCTAGATTGAACAAATGTTGTGCTGCAAGCGGTGCATCGCAATCAGGTTCAGTATGATTTTTCAATAACTCAACTAATGCTCCGGCAAAGAGCGTATCTTCTAAGTTTACTTTTCCTTTCCAGCCAGCACATACTACCAGAACAGGATGAGGTTGATATTTAAGGTATTCGGCAACAGCCGAAAGATTTAAGAACGAACCAATAATAACTTCTTTTGCCCCAATAGACTTAGCAATAGCTTGTGTTCCATTGGTTGTTGTGAAAGCAATCTTTTTTCCTTTCAGATTGCCATCCATGTACTCAAATGGCGAATTACCTAGGTCAAAACCATCTACTTTTTTTCCATCACGTTCACCCGCAGTAAAATATCCTTTTGATTTCATTGCTAAGCAATCCTCCAGTTTTGCAAATGGAGTGATGCTTTCAATGCCATGTGCAAAAGCAGTGGTCATGCAAGAAGTAGCGCGGAGGATATCAACCACTACCACAGCCTTATCGCTTACGTTATAGAGGTGCATTAGATCCGGACTTAAGCAGACGTCTATCGTTTTCATTTTGTTTTCGGACAAATTTCAGGAAATTTTTTACAATTCTTTTCGACATGAATAGCAGACTGAGGATTACCTAGCTGCATTGCCTGGCACCAATCATCACACGCTTTTTTTTCAAAACCTAATTTGTATAGGGCAATCCCTCTATTATGCAGAGAGTTGTGATGTTCAGGTTCAATAGTAATGGCGTTTGTAAAATTGCTTTCTGCTTTTTTCCAGTTTCCTTCTTTTAAATACAGTGTTCCTCTCTTAAAGTAGTATAAAGACGAACTTTGATCGATGTCAATTGCTTTTGAATAGTAAAAAAGAGCATGCTTTGTACTATCAAGAAGCTCATATATGTTACCGATCTGAAAAACATAGACACTTTCATCAGGAATGGCATTGTAAAGAATTATATATTCCTTAAGTGCTTCCGTATATTTTTTCAGGTTATACAATGTGATTGCACGATTATATCTGTACAAAGTGTTTTCCGGATTTCGCTCTACAATGCCAGTGAATAGCGGAAGTGCTTCTTTATACTTCTCTTCATCCATCAAAGCAACACCTTGGTTATCGATATCGTCATCCTCTTGAGAAAATGCACTGACGCTGATTAAACAAAAAATAAGAAACAGAAAACGCATAAACGTTAAACGAGCGGAGTTTTACTAACTAAGGCTTTTAAATTTTTCCCCCTTACATCAATAAATATTTCTGATCCCGGAGTGGAAAGTTCTGGACTCACGTATCCCAAACCAATACCAATACCCAACATTGGTGATTGAGTTCCGGATGTTACTTTACCAATTACATTTCCGGCTGCATCTTTAATTGGATAATCATGACGCGGAATACCTCTGTCAATCATTTTAAATCCAACCAGTTTTTTCTTTACGCCTTCTTCTTTTTGTTTTTTGATCCAAGCAGAGTTTGTGAAGTCCTTGGTGAATTTGGTAATCCAACCCAACCCGCCTTCCAACGGTGATGTTGTGTCGTCAATATCATTTCCATATAGACAGAAACCCATTTCTAATCGCAGAGTATCACGTGCGCCAAGGCCAATAGGCTTGATGTCGAATTCCTTACCAGCTTCGAAGATGGCATGCCACATTTTCTCGGCATCACCTTTCATTACATAGATTTCAAAACCACCGGCACCGGTATAGCCTGTATTTGAAATAACAACACCGTTCACGCCAGCCATTTCGCCCATCTCGAAGTGGTAATACTTGATTGAACTCAGATCAATCTTCGTTAATTTTTGAAGGGTTGCTGCTGCCTTAGGACCCTGAACAGCGAAGAGGCAGAAATCATCTGATATGTTCATCATCGAAGCGCCTTTCGTGTTGAATTTGCTGATCCAGTTCCAATCTTTTTCGATGTTAGAAGCATTAACTACTAACATGTAATAATTGTCTTTTACTTTATAGACAATCAAGTCATCCACTATTCCACCGGTCTCATTCGGAAGGCAAGAATATTGAGCTTGTCCATCAATTAATTTGGAAGCATCATTGCTGGTTACGCGCTGGATCAGGTCAAGCGCATCGGGACCTTTCACTAAAAACTCACCCATGTGTGACACATCAAAAACACCAACACCATTTCTCACAGTCATGTGTTCCTCAATATCAGAAGAGTAGCGCACAGGCATGCTGTAGCCAGCAAAGGGAACCATCTTACCACCCAATTTTGCGTGGAGGTCGTTTAGCGGAATGTATTTTATAGCCATAGTTTAGGTAATGAGCGCCAAAGGTAGAAAATTTTCAATCCTCACACGGGCTAGAATTATGGTTGAAAATGGGATTCGTTCTAGGGTCAGTCGAAATGAAAAACACTGCACCGGTAAGCGATTTAGCGTATCGGTGCAGTGTTTGAAAAAATGCTTTTAAGATAGTTTGAAGTAGATTTAAATCACCTTCGAACTCTCTAATGCTTCATTTATGTCTTCCTTCAACTTCTTCACCTTCTCCATTTCACTCTCTAAATATTCTCGAGCCTTTTCTTCGCCTACAATACTGTCAACGGGAGGAAGGAAATTATGCATCCAGTCCATCATACTATTATCAGCTGAATCAAGCTTCGCCATGGAACCCTCAATCTTTTGCTTTTGGTCATCCGTTAAGCCCGGTGTCGAGCTAAGTTTATTCTTCAACTCTTCTTTCTGTTTATAGATGTCTTCCATTTGCAACATCAAATCGTTGTGAAGTTTATCCACTTCATTTAAGAGCGCCTCGTTGGCATTTCCGGCAAGAGCATCTCCGGCACCATCCATATGTTCATGGTCATGTGATTTTTGTCCGCAACTTAGGGCAGTGAATAAAAGAGCAAGAAGACTAAGTTTAAAGGTGAACGCTTTCATGGGATGTTCTTTTGGTTGTGTAAAGTTAATGTTAAAAGTCAATGGTAGATAGTCTATAGTCGATGGATGATTGTCCACGGTCGATAGTCCACCGACAACAGTTAGTAACTCTAAGTGAAACAATTTTTTATCACCTAATGACTCTCCTGTAATAAACGCTAATCGCTATACCAGCTGCTGTGGACTACGGACTGTCGACCGTGGACTCCTCCACTAACAACCATTAGTTTCCAATAAAATACTGTAAAGTTTTCAGCTGTGGCTTGCAAGTCCGAAATAAATCGTTTTATATTTGACGATCAGTAACACAGAAATGAAAGTCAACAATACATTTTTTAGTTTTTATTACTACTTCTTTAGTACCCGAGCGGGACTTTAGCGAGCAGTGTATTGTTGATTAAACGATAACAAAAACTCAAAAAGTCCCGGCCTGCCGGGACTTTTTGTTTTATAGGGAATTTTGAAAATGGCAAAGAAGAAAAAATTACGCATTGCAATTCAGGGTATCGCCACCAGCTTTCACGAGATCGCGGCACTCACGTATTTTGAAGAAACGATTGATACCATTGAGTGTCTGTCCTTCCATAGATTATGTGAGAGTTTGAAGAATGGTGAAGCTGACTTTGCTGTGATGGCCATTGAAAATTCAATAGCGGGAAGTATTCTTCC